>JADDQT010000210.1 GCA_016781225.1 Actinomycetota bacterium | reverse complement strand
GCGACGAGCAGCCGACCGCGAAACAGACCTCGGTGACGCTGAGGTCGCCACGACGCAGCAGCGCCATGGCGCGCTCGATGCGCCGCGTCATCAGATAGGCGTACGGCGACTCGCCGTAGGCGAGGCGGAACTCGCGGCTGAGGTGCCCGGCCGACATGTGCACGCCGCGGGCGAGCGCCTCGACGTCCAGCGGCTGCACGTGCTCCCGGTCGATCCTGTCGCGGACGCGGCGCAGCCATTCGAGGTGGCGCAGGCGCTGAGGGATCACGACCTCCTCGGGCGTCGAGCGGTTGTGTCGCACGTCCGCATTTTCCCGAGCCGACTCCGGCTCGTCCACTCCCGCGCCTGCCAGTTGTCGAACCCGCCGTAGTAGTCGAGGACATCCCCTTGCCGGGCTTCGGGTCGGAGGAGGATGGTGCAGAGTTGCGGGATGCGGATAACAGCCGATCAGGAGCGGGCGGTGGTGAGCAGCGTTCGCAATGAGCTCCTGGTGGGTGGCCAATGGCGGGAGGCGGCAACCGGTACCGAGTTCTCCGTAGTCGACCCGGCCACCGGCCAGTTGCTCTGCAACGTGGCCGACGCCGGTCCCGATGACGCCCGTGCCGCCCTCGACGCCGCCGACACTGCTCAGCCCGGCTGGGCCGCCCATCCGCCTCGGGAGCGAGGCGAGATCCTGCGCCGCGCCTACGAGGCCATCGTCCGACGCACCGAGGAGCTGTCCCTCCTCATGACCCTCGAGATGGGCAAGCCCTTGGCCGAGTCGAGAGCCGAGATCGCCTACGCCGCCGAGTTCTTCCGGTGGTTCGCAGGGGAGGCGGTGCGGATCGAGGGCCGGTATTCGGTCTCGCCTGACGGAAAGGGCCGCATGCTGGTGCTGCGCCAACCAGTGGGCCCGTGCCTGTTGATCACCCCATGGAACTTCCCCATGGCCATGGGCACCCGCAAGATCGGTGCTGCCGTGGCCGCCGGGTGCACCATGGTGGCCAAGCCGGCCGAGCAGACGCCCCTCTCCATGCTCGCCCTGGCCCGGGTGCTGGAAGAAGCTGGGCTGCCGCCTGGGGTCCTCAATGTCATCACGACGTCGTCTCCGGCCGAGACGGTAGGCCCACTTCTCGAGGATCCGCGCCTGCGAAAGCTCTCCTTCACCGGCTCCACCGAAGTGGGACGAGCCCTAATGGCCCAGGCCGCCCACCAGCTGCTGAAGGTGTCCATGGAGCTCGGCGGCAATGCCCCCTTCATCGTGTTCGAGGATGCCGACCTCGACGCCGCCGTGGATGGAGCGGTGCTGGCCAAGATGCGCAACATCGGAGAAGCCTGCACCGCCGCCAACCGCTTTCACGTCGCCGCTGGGTTGGCGGGCCGGTTCGCCGACCGGCTGGCCGGTCGTCTCGGCGCCATGGTCATGGGTCGAGGCACCGAGGAGGGGGTGGAAGTCGGTCCCCTCATCGACGAGGAGGCACGGGCCAAGGTGGCGGGCTTGGTCGACGACGCCATAGCCCGAGGGGCCAAAGCGGTGGTCGGTGGCCGCCCGGGTGACGGCCCCGGCTACTTCTACGCGCCCACCGTCCTCGAGGACGTGTCCGTCGAGGCGCTGGCGCTGAGGGAGGAGATCTTCGGCCCGGTGGCGCCGGTTACCGCCTTCGAGTCCGAGGAGGACGCCATCGCGGCGGCCAACGACACCTCCTACGGATTGGTCGCTTATGTCTTCACCAAGGACCTCAGGCGTGCCTTTGGAGCCATCGAGGCTCTGGAGACGGGGATGGTCGGTCTGAACCAGGGGATGGTCTCCAACCCGGCGGCTCCCTTCGGCGGCGTGAAGCTCTCCGGTTTCGGCCGAGAAGGCGGACGAGAGGGCATCGACGAGTACCTCCACACCAAGTACGTGGCGATGAACCTCTGACTCGGCCGCGTCACAGCCGAGCGGCCTTGATCAGTCCAACCACTCCGCCAGCAGGCCGCGTTCGTATGCCTGCTTGCGCTCGAAGTTCGCCTCGCTCGGGTCGGTCAGGTGGATGTCGGGCTTGGGCTCGGCGAAGAAGCTCCCCTCCAAGATGGCGACACGACGGCCAGGGACCTCGAGGAAGCACATGCCGTGCCCGTCGAACACAGCTCCCTCGCCTCCGTACAGGTCGGCGGCGATGTTGAGCGCCGCCACCCGCCCCTCGGTTGCCGCCAACACGCCGGCCTTGGGCAGCTGTGCAGTGGCGGTCGGGACCATCGTGCAGTCACCTACGGCGTACACGCCGCGGTACGAGGTACGCAGCGTGGTGCGGTCCGGCTCGATGAATCCCGATGGGCCGGTGAGCGGGCTCGCCTCGACGACGGGGGGAGCCTTGTCGGCGGGGACGACCAGGAGGACGGAGCAATCCAATTGCTCCTCTCCAGCTCGAACCCGCAGCGTCGGCGGCTCGCCCTCGACGCTCGACACCACACGGCCGGGGAGCAGACCGATGCCTTGGTCGGCCAGGTAGCCGGCGAGAACACGGCTGGCAACCGGACCCGCTGCCGGCAAGGTCATGGGCTGGGGTGTGACCACATCGACGGCGACATCATCTCGGACGCCTCGTTGGCGGAGGCGGTCGACGACGACCAGGGCGGCCTCATAGGGGGCGGGCGGACACTTGAAGGGTGTGCCGAGGATGGCGACGAGGACGCGTCCCGAAGTCACGCTCTCCATGGCGGCGTGCATGGCGGGTAGCTCTGCGGCGTCGTACAGGTTGTGGCCTCGACCGGCGATGAGCTCGAGGTGGTGAGGCGACGGCACGGTCCCCAGCGCCACGAGCAGCGCATCGCCGCTGAAGTCTCCGGACGTCGTCGACACGGTGACCGATCCGGGGTCGATGGCGGTCACCTCGGCATGGACAAAGCGGATTGCACGGTGCCCGAGGGCATCCAGCGAGCGCGTCCCTCGGTCGAGCGGACGAACGCCCGCCAGGTCCCACAGCTTGGCGAACCCCATGAAGAAGCGATCCGAGGCGGATACAACGACGATCTCGTCGCTGCTGGGCAGCGTGGACCGCAGCTCCGTTGCTGCCGCCAGCCCGCCAAAACCACCACCCAGAATGAGCACACGGGCCATACGACGACGCTAGCGACGGATACGCCGCCCGGCCCAGCGAACGGAGCAGTCGCTGCAGCCGCGCCTCCGGAAAATGCGAGGTCAGAGAATCCGGACCACCCGCCTATCCTGGGGCGGTGGCAGAGAGGTACCTGATCCGCACCTTCGGGTGCCAGATGAACGTGCATGACTCGGAGCGCATCGCCGGCCTGCTCGAGTCCGAGGGCATGCAGGCCACCGACGAGCTGGACGCTGCCGACGTGGTGGTCCTCAACACCTGCTGCATCCGCGAGAACGCCGACAACAAGCTGTATGGCAACCTCGGCCAGCTCAAGGCCCTGAAGGAGCGCAAGCCGGGCCTTCGCATCGCCGTGGGCGGCTGCCTGGCCCAGAAGGACCGGGGGCTCATCCAGGACCGGGCGCCGCACACCGACGTGGTGTTCGGCACCCACAACACGGCCAGCGTGGTGGACCTGCTGCGCAGGTCGGAGCACGACGGGGCGGTGATGGAGATCCTCGAGGAGTCCGACGCCTTCCCCTCGGCCCTCCCCGCCAGAAGGGACCTGCCCTACTCGGCGTGGGTCACCATCCAGATCGGCTGCGACAACCGCTGCGCCTTCTGCATCGTCCCCGCCGTGCGAGGTAGGGAGATCAGCCGGCCGTTCGAGGAGATCGTGGCCGAGGTGCAATCACTGGCCGCCGCCGGCGTGGTGGAGGTGACCCTGCTCGGCCAGAACGTGAACTCCTACGGGCGCGACCTCACCCGGCGCCGTCCCCTCTTCGCCGAGTTGCTGCGGGCGGTGGGCGCGGTGGAGGGTATCGAGCGGGTGCGCTTCACCAGCCCGCATCCCAAGGATCTCCGCCCGGAGACGGCGGCGGCCATGGGTGACACACCGGCTGTGTGCGAGCACCTGCACCTGCCCCTCCAGTCCGGCAGCGACCGCGTGCTGGCGGCCATGCACCGGGGCTACACCGCCGATCGCTACCTCGAACGTCTGGCGATGGCACGGGACGAGGTGGCCGACCTGGCGGTCAGCACCGACATCATCGTGGGC
>JADDQT010000209.1 GCA_016781225.1 Actinomycetota bacterium | reverse complement strand
AGCGCGTAGACCGCATCACCGCCGCCATGAAGCAGCGGGCGCTGGAGCAGGCGGCCGCGTCGGCCAACGCCGATGAGAGGGCCCAGCGGGTAACCCTTCGTTCCGACGACGGTGCGGTCTACGCTCAGACGGCGGTGCAGGAGAACGGCACGAGCTATCTGGTGCGCCACAATCTTCCCCCTCTGGGAGAGGGCCGTACCTACCAGCTGTGGGGCTCGGTGGACACCCGCAACGTCTCGCTCGGGGTGCTGGGCCCGAACCCCGGTGTGGTGAGCTTCAACGTGACCGGTGGCGTGACCACCGTGGCCATCACCGAGGAAGAGGGAGATGGCTCGGTGTTTCCCAGCAGCCGGCCCGTCGTGCGCGGCTTCCTGCCCGACGCCTGACCCGGCTGTTCCCCGCCGGACCAGTTTCCTCAACCAGAGCCTAACCAGAAGGACCCGCCCCTCGTGGGGGCGGGTCCTTCGGTCTTCGGTCTTCCGGCGACGTGCCGGGAAAGGCTCAGGCGGTGACCGCCTTCTCCGTCTTGGCGAAGGCGTCGGGCACCGGGTACATCCCGAGCACGAACAGCAGGATGGAAGCGTGCTTGGCATCTATGGCCTGGATCGAGGCGGCCTGCTTGATGGCGGCCTGATCCTTGAGCTGGGGGATGGCGCTGAGGTAGGTGGCCGCAGCCGTCTCCTCGAGCGTCAGGGCCAGCTTGGCGGCGTCGGCGAAGGTCTTGGCCTTGGCGAACTCGGCATCGACCGTGGGCTTCAGCTTGGCATTGGGCTGGGTGACCTCGGGCTGGCCGGCGCTCTTCAGCACCTTGTTCCAGGCGTCGAGATGCTGCTGATGCTGGGCCATGGCCGTCTGCACGAACGTGGCCCCCGCGGGGGGCACGGCGCCGAGCTTGCCGGCGGTGGCGGCGTCGAGCGCCGCCTTGTAGGTGCCGACCGCCAGCACCTCGAGGCCGGCCGCCAGCGATGCCA
This sequence comes from Actinomycetota bacterium, assembly GCA_016781225.1. GTDB lineage: Bacteria > Actinomycetota > Acidimicrobiia > Acidimicrobiales > YB1-3. Next base: position 3,138 of record JADDQT010000209.1, on the reverse strand, counting down.
CCGCAGCATCGCCGCTGGCGCCCTGCTGGCCACTCTGGGAGGAGGTGGGCGTCTGGCCACCCCCTGACTCCTCGCTGTCACTGCCGCAGGCGGCGGTGGCAACCACCACGCCGGCGGCCACGCCGGTGCCCACGAGGAAGCGTCGGCGGCTGAGGCCGTTGGACGACTCGAGGTCTGACTTGGTTTCCATGGGTTTGGTGATCTCCTTGCTCACTTGACGGCTCCACTCTCGGGCTCGGCGACCATCTTGGGGGTCAGGAAGGCCTCCGGGAACGCCACGTTCCCCGCCGCGGCAGGCAGCTTGGCCACGTCGGCACCGATGGGGATCTTGATCAGCTGGGGTGCTCCGCCCTTGAGGAGCGCCTCCACGGCGGCCAGCGTGGCCGCGTGCTGGGTCTCCACTCCCATGATGCTGGCCATCACCTTCTTGGAGGCCGTGTCCTCGAGCTGGGAGGTGTTCATGAGGTAGGTCTCCGTGGCCACACTCTCCAGGGTCTTGGCCAGGCCCACCACGTCGACGGGCCCCTTGATGGTCGGTAGCGCCTGCTGCACCACCTGGGCGAACTTCGGGTTGGGCTGGGTCTGCTCCTTGCCTCCAAGAGTCTTGGACTGAGCCTGGAACGCCTTGTTGTGCTCGTCGTGCTGCTTGCGGGTCGTCTGAGCGAAGGCCACGACGACCGGGTTGCCGTTCTTGATGAACTCGAGCCCAAGGGCCGTGTCGTAGGTGCCCACCGCCAGGATCTCGAGCGATGACGCCGTCTGCAGGATCTGGATGTCGAGCGGCTTGTCGGCACTGGCCGGCGACGCCAGCAGGCCGGCGAGGAAGCTTCCCATGCCCCCGGCGAACAGGCCCCGGGTGGCGAGGCCTCCAGCTCCGAGACCGAACTTCTGAAGAAGCTGGCGACGGCTGGAGTTGTAGCGGTCGATCTCGTCGGTGTTCACCGGCTCGCCCCGGCGCTCCTCCCGGATCTCGGCCAGCTCGGGGAGCGTGGCCTTGATGTCTCGCATGGCGTCGACCTGGAGATCCTGGGACTCCACCATGAGCTCGTTGAGCCCTCGTTCGTCGATGTTCAAGAAGTTCTGTCCTTTCTCGCCTCATCCCACGCAACGTGCTGGGATCTCCTTGCAGGCCGGTCCTGACACACCGGCCGTGCACTTCCTCGGGGGAGGGCTGCACACAATACGTTCATTACGAACCGCTTACCTGGATGACGCCGGTCATGTATGGGTGGATGTCGCACTTGTAGGCAACCTGGCCCGCCTTCGTGGCGGTGATCTCCTTCTGGCCCTTGCCCTCGATGTTACCGGTGTCGAAGGAGCGGTCGTCAGCGGTGAGCGTGTGAGCGGCAGCGTCCTCGTTCTTCACCGTCACCTTGGCGCCCGGAGCGACCTTCAGGTTCGCGGGCTCGAACTTGAAGTTCTTGATCACGACGGTCGAGCCCCCACCGGCCTCGCCGCTCGCCCCGCCGCCGGAGTCACCGTTGCCGCCACAGGCGACGAAGCCGGCCATGGCCAGTGCGGCCAGCCCCGCAATTGCGGCCCTCGAGGAGATGGAAGATGTCATGCCTGGAATACGGAGGGACGGCCCTGGCGGATGGCACCGCCACGGCGGGCGAGGATCGATGCGCGGAGGGCGGCTCCCGTCACCCTCGTCAGATGCCCCGCATGGCGTCTCGGAGGGCCCGAAAGCCGATCAGGCGCACGTTGGCCCGTTCAGCCAGGGCGGATGCCATGGTCGTGGACCAACAGGTCGTGGTCGTCCACCCGCGTCGGCCATGTCAGTGGCGGGGCTTGTTGCTCTTCGTCACGCTTGAAGATCGCGGCTACGTGCCACGATCGGAACAGCCGCAGCCACATGCCGACCCGTCCGCTGGTGCGCCAGGCCGCAGGACTGCCCCCATGGTGAGGAAGGTTCACAGCAAAATCCTCCAACTTGCGACATCCAACACCCGCAAGTGCCACGTAGAAGATCCAATGAAGCGCAGCTAACAGTTTCCGCTCGGCGCGCCGTCCTCTTGACAGCCGTTTTTGCCCTTGGGGGCGCGTGCTCCGCGGATGGCTAGCTCCGATAGCCAGTCCTGCCCACGACCAGCAGCACCCGCCGCCGGTCCGATCACCAAGGAGAGATGCCCGTTGCGCATCGATGAACGTGCACTCGACGACCTGATCGTCGAGTCCCAAGACATGCAGTCGGACGCCATCCGACAGACCAAGGCGACGGTTGCCGAACTTCGTGACGTGGGGGCCGAGCGCCGCGGTCATGGGGTCGACCCGGAGGCCACCGAGCGGTACAACGCGAGCCGTCGCGACCTACTGAAGCGCTTCGGGCTCGGCGCTGGCAGCCTGGCCGGTCGCCGGCTCTTGCCCGGGGTCCTTGGCACCGCGCTCGCGGGGATCATGGCGAGTCCGGCACGGGCCGACGAGCAGCTCGACATCAAGATCCTCCAAACGGCGGCGTCGCTCGAGAACCTCGCCGTCGCGACGTACCAGGCCGCGCTGGGCCTGCCCTTCATCAAGAACGGCAACCAGGTCGTGGTCAAGTTCGCGCAGACGACGATGACGCAGCACGCCGAGCACGGCAGGGCGTTCAACGCCCAGGCGACCGCCCTCGGCGGCAAGGCCCAGACGAACCCGAACCCCGTCTATCTGCAGACCGTAGAGCAGGCCAAGCCGACGCTGAAGAGCCCGCTTGACGTCGTGAAGCTCGCCGCCACGCTGGAGGAGGTCGCGAGCGACACCTACCTCGTGAACACCACGCAGCTCGACGACGGCAAGTCCAAGGAAGTGATGGCCAGCGTCATGGGTGTCGAGGTGCAGCACCTCGCCACCCTGCTCGCCGTCCGGGCGCTGCTCGAGGGCAATGCCCCCCAGCTGATTGCCATCCCGACCAACCTGCCGAGGCTGCCAGCCGCCGCTGGCTCCGTGGCATTCAAGGATGGGGCTTTTTTGCAGGCAACTAAAGAGACCGTGGCCGATCCCGAGCAGGGGGCCGTGAAGTGAGCCAGGAGACCGCTGGAGCGATGGAGACGGATATCACGCTGAACGAGGGCGCAGTGACCGCGGCGCTGAGCCGCCGGCAACTGCTCGTGGGAGGAGCGGCTGCCAGCCTCGCCCTGGCGGCGGCTGCGTGTGGCGGCG
>JADDQT010000446.1 GCA_016781225.1 Actinomycetota bacterium | reverse complement strand
CAGGCGGCCGCCCGAGCCGGGGGCACGCCGGCGAGGCTCAAGGACGCGGTGGCCGACGATCGTTGGCAGGGCCGGCCACTCCTTGGGACGTTGGTGCGCCTTCTGGCCATGGCCATTCCGGTAGTCGCTGCTGTCGTCAGCGCCATCGTCTTCAGCCGGCTGATCCCACGCCCTCTGGGAACGTGGGGGACGATCGGATGGTTCGCCCTCGTCACCGGCGTCTCCACCATCGTGCTGGTGGCCGTGGATCGCGTGGCCCGGCGTCTTCTACCCCTGGCCGCACTTCTGCGCCTGTCGATGGCCTTCCCCGACCGGGCGCCGTCCCGCTTCTCGGTGGCATTCAAGGCGGGCACCACCCGTGACCTGAAGGCCCAGCTCGCCACCGCCAGGGAGCAGGGGATCGACGACGAACCGTCGAAGAGCGCCGAGCGCATCCTGACCCTCGTCGGAGCCATGAGCTCCCACGACCGAGGTACCCGTGGCCACTCGGAGCGAGTGCGCGCCTTCAACGATCTCATCTCCGAGGAGATGCGCCTTCCCCAGGCCGACCGCGACCGCCTCCGCTGGGCCGCGCTCTTGCACGACGTGGGCAAGCTCCACGTGCCCGCCCGGATTCTGAACAAGCCGAGCCAGCCCACGGAGAAGGAGTGGGTCCAGCTCCGGCGCCATCCAGAGGAGGGCGCCAAGATCGCCGCCCCCCTGGCTGGGTGGCTGGGGCCGTGGGCGGCCGCCATCGAGCAGCACCACGAGCGTTGGGACGGTGGGGGCTACCCAAAGGGGCTATCCGCCGAGGACATAAGCCTGGCCGCCCGCATCGTGGCCGTGGCCGACACCTTCGAGGTCATCACCGCGCCCCGCCCCTACAAGCGGCCGGTGAGCGCTCAGGCCGCTCGTGAGGAGCTGGCCCGCTGCGCCGGCAGCCACTTCGATCCTGCTGTGGTGAGGGCCTTTCTCAACATCTCGATCGGGCGACTGCGGCTTGCCATGGGACCCGTCTCGTGGCTGGCGCAGCTACCCTTCCTTGGATCCGTGCCCCGCCTCGAGGGACTTGCCCTGGCCGCTGGCCGGTCGGCGGCCACCGCGGCTGGGACAGCCACAGGCGTGGGCGCCCTGGCGCTGACCGGCGTGATGATGCCGGGGAACACGGCCGCTTTCCATGCGGACAAGGTGCAGCCCTCTCAGGCCGCCGCTCGGGGCGCG
>JADDQT010000208.1 GCA_016781225.1 Actinomycetota bacterium | reverse complement strand
GGCGTCTCGGGCCGAGCCCTTGCCCCGCTGCACCACCAGCTCGACGGCTTCGGGCGCCACGCCCAGGCCGGCGGCGGCGTTGACGTCGGCCAGCAACGAGGCGAGCACCTCACCGGTGAGCAGCCGGAACTCGTAGTGCTGGGTGCGGCTGCGGATCGTGAGCAGCACCTTCTGGGGATCGGTGGTGGCGAGCACGAACACCACGTGGCCGGGCGGCTCCTCCAGGGTCTTCAGCAGGGCGTTCGAGGCCGCCGTGGAGAGCATGTGCACCTCGTCGACGATGTAGACCTTCCAGCGTCCGGGTGTGCCGAGCGAGGCGCGGGCCACCAGGTCGCGCATGGCATCCACGCCGTTGTTGGAGGCCGCGTCCAGCTCGTGGACGTCGAGGGAAGTGCCCTGCTGGACGGCGATGCAGGACGAGCACGTCCCGCACGGCTCCCCGCCCCGCTGGTCGGCACAGTTGAGGGCTTTGGCCAGGATGCGGGCGGTGGATGTCTTGCCCGTGCCGCGTGGCCCGCTGAAGAGGTAGGCGTGGCTGACCTTTGCCTCGGCCACGGCATTGCGCAGGGCTCGGCTGACGTGGTCCTGGCCGCGGAGCTCGTCGAAGCGCTGGGGCCGGAAGCGGCGGTAGAGCGACTGGTACTGCTCCTCGACGGCCATCACGCCGAGGCTATTTCCTCGGTCTGCCTCCGACACCCGATACGACTGGTTAACCTCATCAATGCATGGACAACACTGAAAGGATGTGGTTGACCCTCGACGAGGCGGCTGGCGTCCTCGGAGTCACGCTCCCAGAGCTCCACCGGATGATCGACTCCGGGCTGTTTCGGCCGTACAAGATCGGCCGCGTGGTGCGGATACGCCGGCAGGACCTCGAGGGCTTGAAGGGGGCGTCACCCGACGGGTCCGACAATGACCGACACCCATGACCCCCACGCAGGGCGCGAGGCATGACCTGAGCGGGCCCGTCACCCGTGAGACGGTCAGGCTGGCCTGCGGCACACGGCGCCGTCCGCTGAGAGCTGCTGCCTTCCGGCCCTGACTCGATTCACGGGACTCCGTTGCGCAGGACCCAACCGTCTCACGGACGACAGGCCCGAAGGGCAGAGAGATTACCCTCTCTCGTTCCGGGAGGGATGCGAGAGCGGCCGAATCGGCACGCCTGGAGAGCGTGTGTGGCGCAAGCCACCGTGGGTTCAAATCCCACTCCCTCCGCTCCTTGAAAGTCGCAGGCGCGCGTGCGGCGATGTCGCCTTTGGCTCAACACGCCACCCGTTCGGGCCGATGACTTGGGGGGAGGAGGTGGTCCTATGCATAGGGCGCCCCACGGGATGCGTCGCTTCACCATGGGCCGGGAATTCGACGTCTCCGGCGTTTCGGGAACCGGGATCGTGCTCGAAGGTGTGCAGTTCTCCACCGGTGTGGTGGTGATCCATTGGCTTACGCCGCCGCCACGGGGGTCGATCAGCATCTTCGACTCCCTCGACCAGTTCTTGTCCATCCACGTTGTGCCCCACCCCGACAACCGCGCCATCCTCGTGTTCGAGGACGGTGAGGAGCTGGGCTCCTCCGAGGCCGTAACGCTGCGGAGCTGACGGCAACGCTGCCAAGCTGACCGTCGTCTTGGGAACCGGTCCGACCGACGAGGAGATCATGGTCGTCGCCCTGGAGGAGGCCGCGCTGGCCGCCGCCCACGGAGACGTTCCCGTCGGGGCCGTCGCCCTCAGGGAAGGCGAGGTGCTGGCTCGTCGGCACAACGAGCGAGAGCTGCGCCAGGACCCGACGGCGCATGCAGAGCTGCTTGCTCTGCAGGACGCGGCCCGGGTCCTCGGGAGCTGGCGGCTGGACACCGTGACCCTGGTGGTGACCCTCGAGCCGTGCCCAATGTGCGCCGGCGCCTTGATCTCGGGGAGGGTGGGGCGCCTGGTCTTCGCCGCTGCCGACCCCAAGGCCGGAGCCTGCGGGTCGTTGTACAACCTGTGCGTGGACCCCCGTCTCAACCACGAGGTGCCGGTCACCTCCGGCGTGCTGGCCGAGCGAGGCGCCGAGATCCTTCGCCGGTTCTTCGCCGGGCTACGGGACACCCCGGCGGCCCGGTAACCTGACGAGTCGCCGCAAACCGGGAGGGGTGCGAGAGCGGCCGAATCGGACGGTCTCGAAAACCGTTGTGGGGGCGACCTCACCGTGGGTTCAAATCCCACCCCCTCCGCTCTCCGACAGGGATTCTCAAGAGAACGCCCTGGTCAGACGCAGGTTTCTCGAATGGCGTTGCGTGGCGACCCGTGTCCTCCCGTGACCGCTGGTGTCCCTGATTGTGGGGTGCGGATGGGGTGCGAGCGATTTTTGGGGGTGCGAAAGGGGTGTGTGATCCTGGCTCCAACGGGCCTCGTCGAGACGTCTGAAACAGGGGAGCGCTCAGCCCGTGCCGCCCCAAGCTCGGAAATCCAGTCAGCAGTAGGGCTGATCACTACTCTTCGTGGTCCTAGTTCGGGAACGCCCTTGGTCCTCGGACCGCCTGCTTATCTGGCGCGCAGTAAGTGTCCGTTACCGGGTGCCTATTCCGGAACTTGTCTCCTCGCCGATTTGCGTGCCCTCCATGCAGCGAGTCGAGGCCGGCGCGAGCTCCTTAGCCGCAGCATGTGTCCGCAAGTGCCTCAGCACGCCATGTCCTCATCGCCTCCACGCCGGCGAGTCCAGCGATGACGAGACCCGCGGTCGGATCGGCCCACCACCAGCCAAGAGCGGCGTTCAGGCCAAGGCCGACTAGAAGGACCGCCGAGAGAAGGGCGCACAGGCGGGTTTGGTTGGCCTCCGACACCGCCGCCTGCGAGCCGAGCACGGGACCAAGACGGCGCTTGGCCCGGGCCAGCACGGGCATCACCACCAGAGACACCGCGGCCAGCACCATCCCGACGGTGCTGCTTTCGGGCGCGCTACGCGCCATCAGGTCACGGATGCTCTCAAGACCTACGTAGGCGGCCAGAAGGGCGAACGAGACGGCGATGAGCCGGGTGGCGCGACGGTCGAAGTCGGCCATGCAACCGAGCCGGCTCTCCTTGGCCAGTCGCCAAGTCAAGATCACCGCGGCGGAGACTTCGATGCCCGAGTCCAGGCCGAAGCCCACAAGGCTCACCGACCCGGCGAGGGCACCCGCGGTCACGGCCACGACGCCTTCGGCGATGTTCCAGGCGATGGTCAGGCCGTTGAGCAGACGTGAGCGTCGGAGCGCAAGTCCCCGGATGCTCGGCTCCTGCAACTGGACGGCGGTCACGGCTCGGCCTCGAGATCGTCCGGGCATGCGTCCACAGGCAGCACCAGTCGAGTCAGTGACCGCAGTGCCTTCCCAAGGCGACGGTCCGACAGCTGGTATCGGATCTGTCGGCCCTCTCGAACGCTGGAGACAAGACCACAACCTCGGAGGCATGTCAGGTGGTTGGAGACGTTCGACCGGCTGGCGCCGAGCGCTTCAGCAAGCTCGGCGGGGTAGGCGGGACCGTCCAGGAGTCGGATGAGGATGCGCCGGCGGGTGGCGTCGGCAAGGGCTGCTCCGACTCGACCAAGGGCGTCGAGGTCAGTTGAGACGCTTATCGGCACAGCCCGATAGTACATCGCCCGATGAACTGTCATCCGCCCTCTTCCCGTGCCGACCTGTTCCGAGGAGTTCACCGGGGGAGCGTGCCGCGGCGGGACCGTACGCCGCGTGCGTTGACGGCGTCCTCAGACGGCGCGTTACTGGGCGCACCTGCTCGTGTCCGAAGTCGGGCCGCTACGACGTGATAAGCGCTCACGCATCAGCCGGTCCTCGCTGAGGCTGTGAGGACAGAGGTGCGAGGAGCTGGCGGAGCGCTGCGGCCACCACGCCCGGGCGGCGCAACGCCAGGTGGTGGTCGCCGTTCACCACCTGGAGCTCGGCCGCCACGGCGGCGGTCCGCAGTTCGACAGTCAGAGCGCCGACATTGTCGACAGGGGCCGTGCGGTCGCGCTGGCCGTGGAGCAGGGTGACGGGCACGGCGGCCGAGCGCAGGTCGTCGGCCACCCGGCGGGCCAGGACGACGCGCTCGAGCGTGCGGTGGTAAGAGGCCCAGGTGTGGAGCGCGCCGTCCGCCGCGATGGCGGAGGGCAGGTCTCGCATGAGCAGCGGTGCGATAACAGTGGCCAGGGGCCGCAGCCGGCACATGGCAAGGCAGAGGGTGCGGGCCAAGGGGTTGCCCTCGACGGTGAGGCGCGCCAGCAGCCCGAGGCGGCCGACGTGGCCG
>JADDQT010000445.1 GCA_016781225.1 Actinomycetota bacterium | reverse complement strand
GGCCGTCGACATCATCACGCCCGGCCCGCTCACCAGGGTGCAGACAGGGCCGGACCTCAACTGTGCCGTCAGCCACGAAGCCGACACCGGGCCCGCCTTCTTCGAGGACGCGGGCTGCGGGACCTTCGTCGCCGTCGACGGCACGCTCTACGGGCCGGACAACGTGCGCCCGGACTCGGTCGCCCCGAAGCCTCGAAGCCGCTACACCAAGGTGCGTCAGTCAGCCGTCACCGGGAGCGGTTCTTTCGCCGACCCTCACAAGGTGGTCACCGAGGTGGGCCTCGGTGACACGGGCCTGTCGATCGCCCAGACCGACAGCTACGTGGCGGGCCAGGAGTCGTACCGGACCGACGTCACCGTCGCCAACGCCGGCCCGGCCGCCCGTACGGCCCAGCTGTACCGGGCCGGGGACTGCGTCGTCGGGGACAACGACTACGGCTTCGCCCGCGTCAACACGGCGACCGGAGCGGTGGCCTGCGTCGGAGCCGACCATACGGGCCCCGACCCGATAATCACCTTTCGCACCCAGGAGTGGTACCCACTCTCCCCCGACAGCCACTACTACGTGCACCTCTACGACAAGGTCTGGGAGAGGATCGGCTCGAGGCTTCCCTTCCCCGACCTGTGCGTAGTTTGTGGCGCGTACGCGGACAATGGCGCCGGCCTGAGCTGGGAGATCACGATCCCTGCCGGCGCGTCCGTCACCCGCTCCCACCTCACCACCTTCTCGGTGCTCGGCGTGACGCCGCTCACCATCACCACCTTCCCTCGGACGCCCACGGCCATGCCCGGCTCGGTGGCCACGTACACGGTCGTCGTCGCCAACCCCAACGGGCTGACCGTCAACCTCAACTCCATAGTCGATACCCTGCCCCCCGGCTTCAGCTATGTCCCGGGCTCGACCTCGGGGACCACGACCCTCGACCCCACCGTTGCCGGGCAGGTCCTCACCTGGTCGGAGCCGCTCGAGATGCCCCCGTTCAGCTTCCGCACCCTGGACTTCAGCGTGAGGGTGGCTGACGTGCCCGGCGACTACGTGAACCAGGCCGGCGCCGACGCCGGGCGCTACGCCGTGGCGCCCCGCGTCGATCTGGC
>JADDQT010000207.1 GCA_016781225.1 Actinomycetota bacterium | reverse complement strand
ACACCGCCGAGCGCCACTTGTGGGACTCCCTCGGGCGCGGCGGCAGGTGCGCGCCCACGTCCTCGTCCTGGACGAGGTGGATGCGCGCCCGGCTGGCGTCGAGCCCGATGTCGACCAGCTCGACCGGCCCTGTCCGCTCGGGCCCCGACCCCAGCAAGAGCCCCGGCTTCAGGGCCGCAAAGGTCACCGTGGTCGTCGCCCTGACCGCACCGCCGACGGCCTCACCGGTGACCCCGTCCACTCCGGAGGGGATGTCCACGGCCAGGACGGGGGCGCCGCCAGTGTCAGGAGCCCGGTACTCGCCACGGAACCCGGTACCGAAGGCGGCGTCGATCACCAGGTCACACGGCGGAAGCCGCTCCGGCGCCTCGGCGGCTTCCACGACTGTGACCCTGGCACCGCTGCGGCGCAGCCGTTGCCCGGCCACCCTGCCGTCGGCACCGTTGTTGCCCTTGCCGGCCACCACCACTACCCGCCGGCCGTAGCCACCGCCGAGCATCTGGAGCGCCCGGCGCGCAACGGCCGCCCCGGCGCGCTGCACCAGCACCTCGGTGGGCTCGGGGCTCTCCTCGTCGATGGACTTCATCTCCTCGGGCGTGATGACGGGGATCACGGCGTCATCTCACAGGCCGGGTCATCTGTCAGGTCAGGTCTCAGAGGGCGGCCACGACCGCTTCGGCCGTGCTGTCGGTGTGGGTGATGGAGACGAGGAACGACGTCACCCCTCGCTCGCCGGCCAGCGTTGCTGCCGCGCCCGACACTCGCAGCGACGGTGCCCCGCTCGACGCCCGCACCACCTCCACGTCGTGAAAGGGGAACGCCCCGAGTCCCACACCCAGGGCCTTCATGGCCGCTTCCTTGGCGGCGAAACGAGCGGCCAGGCGGGGAGCGGGGTCGGAGAAGCGAGCGCCGTAGGCACGCTCGGCGTCGGTGAACAGCCGAGCGGCCAGTCCTGGCCTTCGACCGAGCATGCGCCGGAAGCGGTCGACCTCCACGGCGTCGATGCCCAGGCCGATCATCTGCAGCCCGGCTGGGAACCCGGCACGTACCCCCCGATCAGCTCCCGGCCTTGCGCCAGTGGTCGGCCAGGACGTGTACGGGCTCGGAAAGAAGGTCCACCAGCGGCACCTCGCCCAGAACCGCCTCGTCGAACGCCGGCTCGGTCTCGGTGACGGCATCGACCAGCGCGGAGTAGCGATCGCGGTAGCCGAGCAGCACCGTCTGGGCGCCCGCCGCCGGCAGCCGGTCGTGGAAGCGCACGTGCAGCAGGGTCATGCCCGTGACCTCGCCGCCCTTGGTCTCGGGGACGAGGACCACGGTGCGTCCGTCGTTGCGCCCCCGGGCCACCGTGACCTCCCGCTCGTACGCCGCCCGGTGCTTCGTGCCGCGGAGGACGGGGTTCTCCGACGTTCGCGACGGGATGTCGCGGGCGACCCCGCCCCGTTCCACCACGTGGATGGTGGCTTTGCCGTCGTCGACGCCTCCCTCTATGCGGTAGCGCGTGAAGCCGGTGACGTCGGCCACGCCGCCGTCGAGGGCGGCAAGGGTCCGCAGGGCCCGGTAGCTGATGCGGTCCCGCGCCACACCGGCGCTCAGCACCGCCTCGACCAACCGCACTCGGAAGAGGGCTTCCTCGGAGCGGGAGATGCCGACGGTGACGGTCTTGGCCTGGTGCTTTATGGCGTCGACGGGCCGGGTGAGCTCCTCCACGGCGCGGGTGAGGGCCTCGGCCAGGTCCTCGACCACGACGGCCGGCGTTCCCAGCTTGCCGAACTCCACCTGGTAGGAGTCGAGGGGGGCGGGTCCGACCACGTAGCGGAGAAGCGACGCCACCCGTACGGCCGTGCTGGGCTCCAGGTGGCCGTCGTAGGAGCCGGTGCGCAGCTCCTCGAAGAAGCGCCGGGCCGCAGGCTCGACCAGTGGCGCCAGGCGTTCGAGGGGGTCACCCTCGTCCCGGGAGGAGGAAACCAGGGACTCCACGGCCGCCCGCGCCGCTCGGAAGGGGAGGGCCTGGGCGTCGATGGCCAGCGCCGCCTCGTATGCGAAGAGGTGGCCGGCCATGGCCGCCAGCACGAAGGCCAAAGCCGGATCGACCTCCGGGACCTGGATCACTTGCACGGCGGCGGAGAAGCGGTGGTCGGCGTCAGCGGTGATCACCACGGGGGCCGCCTTGTGCGAGCGGTAGATGGCCACCTCCTTGGCCACGTCGTCGGCGTTGGGCCCGGACAGACCGGCGGCACATACCAGCACCAGTGGCTCCGACGACAGGTCGATGTGCTTCTTGTCCTCGGTGGCGTCGCAGGCGATGGACTTGTAGCAGAGCTCGGAGAGCTTGATGCGCAGCTCCTGGGCGGCGATGCGGTCCCGCCCGTTGCCCACGACGGCCCAGTGCCGGCGTCCCGGGGCGTAACGCTGCGCGGCGACGCCGATCTCCTGGCGCAGGCCCAGCACCGACTCCATGGCCTCGGGAAGACGGCGGAGGGCCGAGAGCAACTCGTGGGCCGAGCGCCGGTCACACGAGCCCATCTCGTCGGCGATGCTCAGGGCCAGCAGGAAGCCGGCCGCCACCTGGGCGTAGAAGGCCTTGGTCGACGCCACGCTCATCTCCACGTCCCGCCCGTCGGAGGTGTAGAGCACGCCGTCCGCCTTCTCGGCGAGGTCGCTGTTGCGCCGGTTGACCACTGCCACCACACTCGCCCCTCGGGCCCGCGCCAGGTCCACGGTGCGGTTCGTGTCGGTGGTGGTGCCCGACTGGCTGATGGCGATGACCAGCGTGTCGGACATGTCGTCGTCCAACCCGAAACCGGACAGCTCGGTGGCGGGGATGGCGGCCACGCTGAGGTGAGTCCCGCTCACGAGTCTCGAGAGGGTGGCGGCCAGGCTCTGGCCGGCGATGGCAGCCGTTCCCTGGCCGATCACCTTCACCCTGCGGATGGCACTGGTTCGCAGGCGGCTGCGCAGGCGGCTGGGAAGCGTGTCCTCGCCGAGGCGTACCCGGAGTTGGCTGTCCGAGTCGTCGATCTTTCCTCGCAGCGTCTTTCGGAACGACTGGGGCGACTCTGTGATCTCTTTGAGGAGGTAGTGCGGGAAGTCGTCGCGATCGATGTCACGGGATGTGATCTCGACGGTGTGGATCTCACCGGCTCGGACGGGGAGGGGGCGGCCCTCGTAATCGAGGCGGGTGATCCCCTCGATCCCGCCCGCCCTCTGGCGGTCCAGGGTGACGACCTGGCCCCTGACTCCCTCCAGAGCCGCCTCACCGTCCATGCGCAGGTACCGGGAGGTCTCCTCCACCAAGCCGTACGGCTCGCTGGCCACCACGAAGGCGTCCTCGGCCAAGCCGACGTAAAGGGCCTGCCCACTCCCCCGCAGGGCCAACAGGAACTGGTCGGGGGCCGATGCGACGCTGGCGGCGATGGCCACCGAGCCGTCGAGGGTGGCCACCGCGGCGCGGAAAGCGTCGAGAGGGGCCAGGCCACCGTCGATGCGACGGGAGACGAGGGTCGGGATCAGCTTGGCGTCGGTGGTGATCTCGGCGGGTATGCGGAGATCCTCGGCAACGGTGAGCTCGGCGTGGTTGTCCACGTCTCCGTTGAGGGCTGCCGCCACGTATGGCCCGTCGGACCGTCCTTCCTCCTCGTGGTTGAGGGGGTGGGCGTTGGGCTGGGAGATGATGCCGACGCTGGCCCAGCGGGTGTGGCCCAGCACCGTCGCCCTGGCTTCGCTCGACTGAAGAGCCCGCCGCAGCAGTGCGTCTCCGCCTATGGCCTCCCGCAGGCGCCGGGTGTTGTCGCCCAGCTCACCGATCTCGGCGGCGGCCTTGTACACGAAGGCCAGATGACCGCCGGGGCTGCGGACCGCCATCGACGTGAACAGGGGGTCGGCCGAGCGCTCACCGGTGGCGGAGCGGTTCTCCCTCGTGTCGAGGTCGAGGCCGTGTCCCTCGACCAGCACGTGCAGCCCCGCCGAGTCCCGGCCCCGGACCTCCAGTCGGTCGATGGCCGAGAGCGCCGAGTGGAGCGAGTAGTACGCCTCCACGGCGGCCTGTCCGATTTCCGTTGTGTCGTGTGCTGCGGGGTCGTCGTCGATGTCGTCTGGGTGGGCCAGCTCGGCCACGGCCCGGGCGGCCCGGAGGCGGTCTCGTCCGAGGGACCAGGCGGCGTCCTTGATGCGCACGAGGGCGGCGTTCACCGCTTCCATCTCGCTGACGCCGAGATCCACCTCCCCGGAGTCCAGGG
>JADDQT010000206.1 GCA_016781225.1 Actinomycetota bacterium | reverse complement strand
GCGGTCGCCGAGGGCCGAGCCGACCGCGGGGTGGTCTGCTGCTGGACCGGCACCGGCGTGTCCATGGCCGCCAACAAGGTGGCCGGCGCCCGCGCCGCCCTGTGTACAGATGCGGAGACGGCCCGAGGAGCGCGCCGTTGGAACGACGCCAACGTCCTCGCCGTCGGGCTGCGCCTGACCGCTCCCGAGGTGGCCAGGGAGATGCTCGACGCCTTCCTCACCACCGAGGCCGACGAAGCCGAGCGCGCACAGGTGTCCCGCCTTCGCTGAGCTAGCTTCGCTTGCCATGTCAGATGTGCTCACGGACCTCAAGCTCACCGAATGGACGGCGTGCGGCGGCTGTGCCGCCAAATGGGGACCGGCTCCCCTGAACGCCCTGGTGCGGTCCCTGGCCGAGTCGACGTCCGAACTGCTCGTGGGCCTGGCGCCCTTCGACGATGCGGCGGTGTACCGGCTCAGCGACGACGTGGCCTTCGTCTCCACCACCGACTTCTTCCCTCCGCTCGTGGACGACCCTGGTGACTTCGGGGCCATCGCCGCCGCCAACGCGTGCAGCGACGTGTTCGCCATGGGGGCTCGGGTTGTGCTGGCCCTCAACATCGCCGCCTTCCCCGAGAACCTCCCCGTCGCCGCCGTGGAAGCCATCCTGGGCGCCGCCTTCGAGGTGGTCGCCGAGGCCGGCGGAGTGATCGGAGGCGGACACACCATCCGCTCCGAGGAGCCCATATTCGGCTTGGCCGTGCAGGGCGTGGTCCACCCGGACAAGGTCTGGACCAAGGCTGGGGCGCGCCCCGGCGACAGCCTCGTGCTGTCCAAGCCGCTCGGCACCGGCATCATCCTGGCGGGCGGGGAGGCGGATCAGAAGGCGGAGGCCATCGTGGGGATGCGCACCCTGAACCGCGCCGCGGCCGCGGCGCTGTCGAGCCTGGGTGGGGGGGCGGCCCACGCCGTCACCGACGTGACCGGCTTCGGTCTGCTCGGCCACTCCTGGGAGATGGCCGAGCGCTCCGGTGCTTGCCTGCGGATCGACGCCTCCGCCCTTGCGCTCTACGAGGGTGTCCTCGCTGCCGCCGAGGCCGGTGTGCGCACCGGAGGCGACGCCCGCAACCGAGCCCATCTGGAGGGCAAGGTGGCCTCCACCGCCGACCCGGCCATGGAGGCGGTGGCCTTCGACCCCCAGACGTCGGGAGGGTTGCTGGCGGCCGTCAGCCCAGTCCACGCCGAGGCCCTCGCGTCCGCCGGCTTCAGCGTGATCGGCGAGGTGGTGGCCGGGCCGGCGTCGGTGGAGCTGGGCTGAGGCTTGCGTCCCGCGTTGCGGCCCAAGGCTCCTTCGCTGACGCTCGAGCGGGCGTCCTGGGACATGGGCCACGACGTGGTGGTCGGAGTCGACGAGGTTGGGCGGGGCGCCTGGGCCGGTCCCATCAGCGTGGGTGCCGCCGTCCTCCCCCGCGACCGGCGCGTGTACGGGGTACGGGACTCGAAGATGCTCACCGAGGACGAGCGCGAGCGGCTGTTCGACCGGGTGGCGTCGTGGTGTCGAGCATGGGCCGTCGGCCACGCCAGCCAGGCCGAGTGCGACGCCCTGGGCATGACCGCCGCTCAGAAGTTGGCCGCCCGCAGAGCCGTCGACGGGCTCGGCCTGGTCCCCGACCACGTCCTCGTCGACGGGCGCTGGGACTTCGTGGGCAGGGACAGCACCGTGCGGATCGTGAAGGGCGACGCCACGTGCCTCTCCATCGCCGCCGCCTCGATCCTGGCCAAGGTCACGCGTGACCGGCTCATGCGTGCCGAGGCCCCCCATTTCCCCGCTTACGACTTCGAGCTGAACAAGGGCTACCCGTGCCCCCGCCACAAGATGGCGCTGAAGGCATGGGGCCCCACCACCATCCACCGCCGCACGTGGGTCTTCATGGAGAACCTCCCGTGGGGCCCGCCCCACCCCCCGGCACCGGAGGAGATGTGATGTCCAAGAACCACGCCCTCGTGCTGCGCGCCTTCGCCGTGTGGACGGTGTACGTGTGGGGAACCCGGATCTGGAACGTGGTCGGCGACGACACCCGAGGCTTCGCCTTCAAGGCCGTTCACGTGGCGCTGGCCCTGGTCTCGGTGACCTTCGCCGTGGCCACGTGGGTGATCGTGTCGAGGAACCGTCGCCGCAGCCAGGTCGGGGCATGACGTCGATCGCCGAACGTCAACCCCGGCGTAACGAGTCCCCGTTTGACCCACGGCAAGGCTGACCAACGCGGTGGAGTGAACAAACGCAGTGTGGCGACGAGCGGGGAGCGGGGCTGGATCCGCCGCCTGACAAGTAGTTACCTCCTTCCTCGCCGGCGCAACGTGTTCATCGCCTTCGGGGCCGCCGTGGCGGGGATGCTGGTGGGTTCGTTCACCCCGGTGCTGGAGCGGCTCATCGTGGACGACGTCATCCTCGGCCGCCGCCGCCCGCTGGCCCCGTGGCTGATTCTCCTCCTGGGTGCGGGCCTCTTCCGCTTCGGCGCCGCTCACGTTCGCCGCTACATCGGTGGTCGGGTGGCGCTCGACCTGCAGTACGACCTGCGCAACGACATCTACGACCGACTCCAGCGACTCGACTTCGCGCGCCACGACGAGGTCCGCACCGGCCAGCTCGTGACCCGGGCCATCTCCGACGTGCACGTCGTTCAAGGACTGCTGGCCTTCCTTCCCCTGGTGAGCGGCAATGTGGTGATGCTGGTCGTGTCGATCGTCATCATGGCCGTGCTATCTCCCCTGCTCACCATGGTTGCCCTCCTGGTGGTACCGGCCGTCTTGGTGATGGGGATGCGGCTGCGCACGACGGTGCTGCCTTCGAGCTGGGACGCCCAGCAGAAGGCGGGCGATGTCGCCGGGGTGGTCGACGAGGCCATTTCGGGCGTGCGGGTGGTGAAGGGGTTCGGTCAGGAGCAACGGGAGCTGGCGCGCCTGGTACAGGCCGGCCAGAGCCTGTTCGCGTCGAAGCTGCGGGCCCTGCACATCCAGGCCAGGTTCACCTCCGTCCTCCAGGTGATCCCCTCCCTCGGCCAGGTGGCTGTGCTGGCCCTGGGCGGCTGGTTGGCCATCCGGGGCCGGATCACCCTCGGCACGTTCCTCGCCTTCTCGTCCTACCTGCTCCAGATGGTGGCGCCGGCCCGAGCGTTCTCGGGGCTGCTGGTCCAGGGCCAGCAGGCCCGCGCCAGCGCAGAGCGGATCTTCGAGCTGCTCGACTCCAACCCTGTGGTGTGCGAACGGCCCGAAGCGGTGGCCCTGCCACCGGTGAGGGGACGCCTGGACTTCGACGACGTCACCTTCGGCTACCTCCGGTCCGAACCAGTGCTGCGCCGGTTCTCCCTGTCGGTGGAGCCGGGGGAGACCGTGGCCCTCATCGGCGTGAGCGGGTCGGGCAAGTCCACGGTGGCGCTTCTCCTTCCGCGGTTCTACGACGTACAGGGCGGTGCTGTGCGCGTGGACGGTGTCGACGTTCGGGACGTGACCCTCGAGTCGCTTCGCACCCAGATCGGCGTGGTCTTCGAGGATCCCTTCCTGTTCTCCGACACGGTACGGGCCAACATCGCCTACGGCCGCCCCCATGCCAGCGAGGAGCAGGTCGTGGCCGCGGCACGCGCCGCCGAGGCCCATCAGTTCGTCACCGCATTGCCGGAGGGCTACGACACCGTGCTGGGAGAAGGCGGCTTCACCCTCTCGGGTGGCCAGCGCCAGCGCATCGCTCTGGCTCGGGCCCTGCTGACCGACCCCCGGATCCTCGTGCTGGACGACGCCACGTCTTCCATCGACTCCCGGGTGGAAGAGGAGATCCACTCCACGCTCAGGCGTTTGATGGCGGGGCGAACCACCCTTCTCGTGGCCCACCGGCGCTCCACCCTTCGCCTGGCCGATCGAATCGCCTTGGTGGACGCGGGAACCGTGGTGGACAGCGGCACCCACGCCGAGCTGATCGCCCGCTCGCCGCTGTACCGGACCCTCCTCGCCGGACCGTCGGGTGAGGTCAGCGCGCTGGCGGTGGACGCCGGCGCGGAGACGGTGGACCCTGCCGGCGTGACGGCGTCGGCGTGGCGGCCGGTGGACGGTGACGTCCCGCGTCCGAAGGCGGGGACGAGCGGGACCGGCGAAGACTTGGCCGTCGCCTTCGGCGGGGGAATGGCGGGTGGGGGCCGGCGGAGGGCTGGCGGCCCGGGTATGGGCATGGCCCACGGGCTCGGGGTGGGCCGCGTGGCCGCGCTGACACCGACTTCGG
>JADDQT010000205.1 GCA_016781225.1 Actinomycetota bacterium | reverse complement strand
GGTGTGAGCTGCCTGATAGGCCAGGGTGGGCACCCACGGGCTGAACGCCAGCACCACCACGCCGAACGCCAGGATGGCGTCGGTCAGCACTTGGCGTCTGTCCGAAGAGGTGATGCCGCACACCGCGGCGGCCACGGCCAGCCCCAGTAGGAGAAACAGTGCCCAGTTGTGGGTGTAGAGGAGCAGCACCGTGCTGGCGACGAAGGCCGGGAGGTGGCGCCGGTGTCCAAAGGCGAAGCTGTGAAGGAAGGTGGTGACGACCACGAGCGCCAGGAGGGCGACCATGGTGTACATCCGCGCTTCGCGGCTGTAGGCCGTCAGGTAAGGGCTCGTCGCCGCCAGGAGGGCGCAGAACCAGCCGGCTCGGCGGTTGAAGAGGCTGCGGCCGGCCCAGTAGCCAACGGGCACCGTGGCTACGGCGAACAGGAGGGAGAGGGCGTGGATGTCGGCCTCGGACTGCCCTACCACTGCCATCCAGAGGTGGAGTACGAAGTAGTAGAGAGGCGGCGAGCCGTCTTGGCGAAGAAGTGCGGGGATGTCCGAGAGTGGTTGGGACGCAATGCCGACAGAGATGGCCTCGTCGATCCATAGCCAGGTGCTCTGGCCTTCGAGGCGGATTAGGACCGAGATCACGACGACGGCCGCCAGCCCGGCGACGACGGTGGCGGGCTTGGAGCTGAGCCGGCGGAAGTCGGCCAGGACGCTGCCGGACCCGCCTCCGGCTTGGCCCGCGCCTGCCCCAGCGCGTTCCTGGAGAAGGGCGCTCACGCAAGCCGAAACTACCCGCTCACACCCCCGACGGTAGGGTCAGCTCCCACCGTGACCCCAGCCGAGTGACCGCAGGCGAGTGACCGGAGCCGAGGAAGGCACTCGACGCCGTCGGGCGGTCTCTCCACCTGTGCTCCTCGGTCT
The DNA here is from genome assembly GCA_016781225.1 of Actinomycetota bacterium. GTDB lineage: Bacteria > Actinomycetota > Acidimicrobiia > Acidimicrobiales > YB1-3. Next base: position 3,193 of record JADDQT010000205.1, on the reverse strand, counting down.
GTTCTATGCCCTGCTCAGCCTGGCGTGGAACCTGGGCAACCCCGCAGGGGCGGCCCCGGACGAGCCGTCGCACTATCTCAGAGCCCTGGCCGTGGCCGGCGGCGAGATGACCGGTGAGCGGGTCTCCACTCAGCCGGCGGCTCGCACCGCGGAGCAAGCGGCGTGGCTCCGGCGCACGACCAGAGCGGTGGACGTACCGGCCGGCCTCTCCCCCGAAGGGCTGGATTGCAACGCCTTCAGACCCGATCTCTCGGCCGCGTGCCAGGAACGGCTTCGGGTACGGCCAGGACCTTCGACGGGCTTCACCAACATCGCGCTGACTCAGCCCACCACCTACTTGGTGCCTGGCGTCCTGGCTCGCGTAGCCGACGACCCGGTGACCGCCATCAAGCTCGGGCGACTCGGGAACGCCGTGGTCTCCATCGGCCTGGTCTGGATGGCGATCGCGCTCCTCTGGGACAGGTCCGCCGGGCTGCGGTCGATCGTCGGACTGCTGGCAGCAGCTACGCCGATGGTGATCTTCGTGGCCTCGTCGCTGAGCGCCAGCGGTCCGGAGGTGGCCGCCGGCATCTGCTTCTTCTCAGCCCTGCTGCGACTGACCCGACCGTCGAAGCCTCGAACCTGGAACTGGGTGGTGCTCGGCCTGAGCGGCGTCCTCCTGGCCGCCAGCCGGACGCTCGGACCCCTCGCTGTGGCTTTCCACGTGGGGATAGTGCTCGTGGCTCATGGCTTCAGGCGCAGTTGGGCGCTGTTCCGCTCGGCAGGGAGCCGAGCGTCATTGTCGTTGGCGGCGGTGGCCGTCGCAGTGGCCCTCAGCGTGGGTTGGGAGGTGGTCGTGCCGCCCCACGGCCGCCTCGACCCGTCGGCGTTGACGGCGGCACTGGTGCCTTCGGTCAAGGATCTCCGGCGGGTCTTCGGCGAGCTCGTCGGCGTGTTCGGCTGGCTCGACTCGCCCGCACCCGTTGTCGTGTACGTCCTTTGGTGGGTCGCGCTGGCGACACTGGCCTTGATGGCCCTCCTGGCCGGAGGGTTGCGACAGCGGCTGGTCCTCGCCCTGCTTGCGGCTGGGGCAGTCGTGCTGACCCTGCTCATCGCCGTGTTCAACCTGGCCCAGACCGGCTTCGGCATGCAGGGACGCTACGTACTCCCCATCGCGGTCGGCGTTCCCCTCTTTGCCGGAGAGGTCCTCGTGCGGAACCCGGGCCGATGGCGTTTGCCGCTCGATCGTTGGCTGGCGCCCTTCTTCGCGCTGGCCGGCGGGCTCCATGCCATGGCCTGGTATGCGAACGCTCGTCGGTCCGCCCTCGGCACCGACGGGTCGTGGCTGTTCATGGGCTCCAGCGAGTGGTCTCCGTCCACAGGGTGGTACCCGTTGGCGGCCTTGGTAGCGCTAGCAGTCCTGGCTGTCTCGTTGTGCGCGATAGATCTCGATCGTCAGCGGGACGAGGCAGCCGCCACGTAGCGTTCGGCCAGTTCGGGCACCGTTCCCAGGTGCAGGTGGAGATAGCTGGCCAGAAGCGTCGAGGAGGCGAAGCCGCCGAAGCCTTCTTCGAAGCGGCTGCGGACGGCCAGTGCCTTACCCGAGGGGCTGGTGTCGGAGTAATGGAACTCGTGGCCCCGTAGTTCGGCGCCCTCCGGCGCCACCGGGTTGTTGTCGCACACGCGCGCTCGCCTGTACCCGAGGGTGAGCCGGTCGGTCATCGTGGCCTCGGCGTCGATCACGCCGGCCATGATGTGCTCGTCGAGGGAGCGGGACAACCAGAGCAGCCCGCCACACTCCGCCCAGGTGACCAGGCCGCCGGCCACCCGTCGGCGCACGTCGTCGAGGAGCGGCCGGTTGGCGGCCAGGGGCTCGGCGAAGACCTCGGGAAAGCCACCCCCGGCGTACAGGGCGGTGCAGCCGGCGGGAAGGGAGGCTTCGGTCAGGGGGTCGAAGTCCATCAGCTCGGCGCCAGCCGCCTCGAGGGCTTCGAGGTTGTCGGGGTAGACGAAGCTGAAGGCGGGTCCCGAGGCCACGGCCATACGGGCCCGGCCCGAAGCTCGGGGTTCGCCGACTCGGGCGACGCGTCGCTCCGGGGCGGAGGCGGCGAGGCGCATCACGGCGTCGAGGTCACAGCTCGCGTCCACGACGTTGCCGAGGCGGTCGAGGGACCGGCCCAGCTCCTCCCGCTGCTCCGCCACCGGGACCAGGCCCAGGTGACGCTCCCTCCAGGACAGCGACTCGTCCCGGCGCAGCGCTCCGAGCACGGCGACGTCGAGCGGTTCCAGCGCCTCGCGGAGCATGGCCTCGTGGCCTTCGCTCCCGACGCGGTTGAGGATCACGCCCGTCACGCGGACAGCTGGGTCGAACGTGGCGTAGCCGTGCACGAGGGCGGCCACCGAACCGCTCATGGACGAAGCATCCACGACGAGAATCACAGGGGCCTCGAGGAGACTCGCCACATGAGCGGTACTGGCGGTGCTCCCGTCATCGGCAGCCCCGTCGTAGAGGCCCATGACGCCCTCCACCACGAGCACGCCGGCGCCGGACATGGCCCGGGCAGCCAGGGGGGCGACGGCCTCCGATCCGCACATCCAGGCGTCGAGGTTGCGTCCGGGCCGGCCCGTGGCCAGGGAGTGGTAGCCCGGGTCCACGAAGTCCGGGCCGACCTTGGCCGAGGCCACGGTGATGCCTCTTCCCCGGAGGGCGGCCATGAGCCCGGTGGCGACGGTGGTCTTGCCCACGCCCGATGCCGTGCCCGCAACCACTACTCGGGGCCCGAGCAGCGCCCTTGGCGCCGGGCTGGTCAGTACTCGATCCCCTTGATGGCGCCGATGCCCCGGTCGTAGGCGTGCTTGACCTTGCGCATCTCGGTGACGGTGTCGGCGACCTCCACGATCTCGGGCGGGGCGTCCCGGCCGGTGATCACCACGCTGGTCCTGGGCGCCCTGTTCCGGAGGGAGGCGGCCACGTCGGAGGCGGTGACCCAGCCGTAGTTGACGGCGTAGGTGAGCTCGTCGAGCACGACGAGCTGGTAGTCGCCCGAGGCCAGCTTGGCGGCGGCCACCTCCCAGGCGTGACGGCCCTTGGCCGCCGTCTCGTCGAGGTCGGTGGACTCCCACGTGAACCCGTCCCCGAGGGTGTGCCACTCGATGTCCAGGTGGTCGGCCAGCTTGCGCTCGCCCGTCTTCCACTTGCCGCCCTTGACGAACT
>JADDQT010000444.1 GCA_016781225.1 Actinomycetota bacterium | reverse complement strand
GAATGTATGAGTCAGCGAAGCCTCCATATGTGGATGCTGGATCAGCTGAGGGAGCCTCCGTTCAAGGAGCTTCACCGGTTCCCCCCTACCCCTCCTTCAGCTCGACATCGAAGACATCCAGTCCACGACGTTGATCACTCGTGTAAAGACGCCCTCTATGCCACAGGGCCGAATACGTCGCGGACTCGTCCGCCCGGAAAAAGGCAGCTTCTCTTGGAGCCGTAGGCTCGCTGAAGTCGAGCACGCTCATCCCGCCTGTGTACCAGGCCACCCCTATCTGGTGGGTGTCGGGCTTCCAGTCGAAGAAGTGCGCGAGGCACCAGGTGGGGACCCAACCGGGCAAGGTTCCGATGTTGGTCTGGCCGTCGCCGCCGCGGGGCGGGGCGAAGCTGCCCAACGGGATGGGCACGGCGGGATTGGAAATGTCGTAGACCCACATCCGGCCCACCGGGGACTGCCCCGTGTTGCAGTCGTGCACGGCGAACGCCTCGTCGTCGATCGCCAACAGCTTCCCGTCGTCGCTCGCCACCGCGGAATGCGAGTACTGGATGAGCGGGTTGACGATCTTGCCGATGGTCACCGGTTCGAGAGGATCGGACACGTCCCAGATCTGCACCGCGCCGGTTCCCACGCCGCCCGCGCAGAACCCCAGCTTCTGCTCGCCCTTGACGTGGAAAGAAATATCGTGGCAGTCCATGCTTACGGTCTTGGGGCGAGCGACGACCTCGGGGTTGCGTGGGTTGGAGACGTCTACGATCGCCGGGCCAGCGTTGGTTCCTCCCGTCAGACCCCCTCCCGACGTGTAGACGAGGGGCTTGCCCGGAAATGGCGTGTGGGTGTGGTTCTTTCCTGTCATGATCGCCCCGAGGATTTTGGGCTTTCGCGGGTTGCTCACGTCCACGGTCATCAAGCCGTTGCCGGCCTGCGGCGCGCATACGTTGGTGTGGAAGCCGACCACGATCAGGCCCGGCTTCACCACTTCAGGATCGTTGTCGTTCCCGGGGCAGTGCAGGAAACCGACTTCCTTCGGGGCTCCCCCCGATATGTCGAAGATGTGCACCCCGCCCTTTTTCGGCCTCTCGCCGCGGTTGACGATGCCGTTCATCTCGCCCGTGTAGAGGAAGTCCCCCTGAGCTGAGAGATCCGT
>JADDQT010000204.1 GCA_016781225.1 Actinomycetota bacterium | reverse complement strand
GGCCGGGCGACCGGGAGCGCTGCCGCGGCTCCCGGTGAGCGCCCCGTTGGCGGGCGGCCCGACGACCGGCCACCGGGTGAGCAGCCCGCGGTTCCCAGCGAGTGGACCAAACGCATGGAGGAGATTCGCAGCAGGCGCTGAGGGCCCGCCTCGTCTCCGGCTTCTGTCACACGCCGGCGGCGAGCTCCTCCAGTGGCAGCGCCTCGACTTGGGCAGCTGGACGCGACAGGTAGAAGTCGGCGTGGTACTGGCCTTCGGACTCCTTGCCCGTGGGGTCGATCCCGATGCGCTCGAGCTCGCTGATCACGTAGGACCGCTCGGCCTCGCCGGTGAAGCGGCGTTGGGGGAAGGTCCTCGTGGCGAGGGTCTCCGTCACCAGGCCGTGCTTCTCGAGGACGGCGGTGATGGCAGCGTAGGGGACCCATCGAAGGGCGAAGGACGCCACCCACGGGGTGCCTCCGGTCGCCTGGAGCACCCGATCGAAGGTGTGCTCGGAGATGTAGCCGATGCCGCCGGTGACGGTGATGAGGCTGACCCCGGCCAGGCACCGGCGGAGGCCTTCGCTCGGATCGGCGACCTCCAGGTTCTCGTGGCTGCCGTCGGCCAACAGGCCCGCCCGAGAGGCATAGCTCACGGCCTGGTCCGCAGTGTCGATGCCCAGCATTGGAATCGGTGATCGTCGCCGCCGGGCGTAGAACTCGGCATCGTCGTCGGCCAGGTCCTGACTGGAGAGGCCTGCCAGCTCGGGCGAGCGGTAACGCTCGTAGAGGTCGTCCAGCGTCAGATCGTGGTTGAGCAGGGCGGCGTTCACGCCGTACGAGCAGCACAGGTCCAGAACGGCCAGATCCTCCGGGCTCTTCTCCTCCAGGAGCTTGCCCACGAGCACGCTGAACATCGCCTGACCGTGAGCGGGTATCTCGTAGTCGAACTCCGCGAGTGTCTGGAAGTACGGCCGCGGATCCGGCTGGTTGTAGATGTGATCGAACCTGGCCTTGCCGTCCTTGGCATGGCCGTTCTGGGCATGGCCGTTCTGGGCATGGCCGTTCTGGTCATGCCTCTCCTGGGCATGGGAGTCCAGGGCATGGCCGCTCTCGGTCTCCGCCACCCGCTCGCCCCCTTCGGGCCGAGGCCTGATCACTTGCCGAGCCGCCCGGTTCGATGTTCCATCGTCAGCCTCACGTTGCCGCCCCCACGTTGCCGCCCTGATCCGGCCCGGTGGCCCCGAAGGGCTTTCCGAGGCTCCAACGCTTATCACACGGTCCACCTGTCGAGCCGTGCGCGACACCCCGCCGGGGGACGACTGAGCCAAGCTGTGCTCTGCCCGCTCCCCTCGATCGGATGAAGCCGACCATGCGAGACCTCAGCGAGCTCATACTCCCGACGGAGCAGGACCGGCACCGCTTCGGTTCCCGGGCCGGGCTGTACTGCATGTGCCGCCTGGCCAACGTATTCCTCTTCGCCTCGGCCTTCGCCTTCCTGGTCAGCGATCTCGTCGTCCCGGACGTGGATGCCAGTCCCGCCTTCGGACACTGGCCGAGCAACCAGCGGGCATTGACCGTGGCCGATCGCACCGGAGACCCGACCTGGGAAGAGGCAACGCGCTGGGCGGTGGCCCGCTGGAACGAGTCCCGAGCCGACCTTCGCCTCACTTGGACCTCAGGGCGGGGCGCCTGCGGCTACAGGGGAACCACCATTGCCGTGTGCCAGGAGTCCGCCGAGCGGCTGGGCATCCTCGGGCCGCTCCATCTTCAGGGGATTGCCGACCAGCAGCGACGTGGCGGCCACGTTCGAGGTGCCCTGATCCAGGTGTGCTCGGACTGCGACCTCGGCTCATCCCGCCGCCGCCAGGTGGCCACCCACGAGTTGGGCCACGCCCTAGGCCTGCTCCACAGCGGCCGGCCCGGCTCGGTCATGTATCCCTCGGGAGGATCCGAGTTCCCCGACCGGCTCGATCACCAAGAGCTGCGCAACACCTACGACCATCGGGACGAGTGACCGTCAGCCCTCCCCGGGGTCAACCTCGTCGCCATCGAGGAGCAGGCGCCTGACCTCGTCGTCGCTCGTCTGAGAGAAGTCGAGGTAGGACTCGCTCACGGCGGTGAAGGGGTCGGGAGTACGAGCCGACAGCACGGTGTCGGCCTCGGAGCGGAGAGCCACCAGCCTGTCCCGGGGTGCGGTGGGGACTGCGACGACCACCTCCTCGGGATCCCTCTGACGGAGGGCGGCAACGGCGGCTCGCATGGTGGAACCCGTTGCCAATCCGTCGTCGACGAGGATGACTCGGCGTCCGGTGACCTCCAGCGCCGGCCGGCCGGCGCGGTAAGCGAGCTCCCGGCGCCGCAGTTCCTCGGCCTCTCTGGCGGCAACGGCGGAGAACTCCTCCTCGGAGACACCGAGGTGGGCCACGACGTCCTCGTTGCGGACCAGCACGCCCCCGGTGCCTATGGCGCCCATGGCGAGCTCCTCTCTTCCGGGGACGCCGAGCTTTCGCACCACGAACACGTCCAGGGGTGCTCCGAGCGATCGGGCCACCTCGGCCGCGACAGGGACGCCCCCGCGGGGGAGCCCGAGGACGACCGTCCCCGGACGGTGGCCATAGGCGTCGAGCAGCTCGGCCAGGACCCGCCCCGCCCGGGCACGGTCGGCGAACCGCTCATGTACCGTGGCGTTGACCTCGATGACGAGCCGGTGAGGTTTGGCCGAGGGAAGGGGCGGGCACGCTCCAGCCGGAGGAACGCATGTACATAGGTCTGGGCACCCTACTAATCATCATCATCCTCATCCTGCTGCTCACCTGACGGCTGGTCCGCGGCTACGCCGCCGGGGTCACGGGACGGGAATGTCGTCCACGGGTGTGCCGGTCGGAGGCAGCTCCACGGGAACCTTCACGGGCGGCAGCTTTGCTTCCGGTACACGATCGGACAGAGGCCCGTCCAGAGGCTGTTGCAGCTGGGGCAGGCCGTCGCCTACCAGGGACGTTTCGGGGCGACCCGTCTTCGTGAGAGCTTCGGGTTGGGAGGTGCCGGAGCCATCGGGATCGTGGAGGTCGCCGCGGCCCGCTGGCCTGGGCAGTGCGGGGGTGATCGGCACCGCCGGCTCGGCAGCGGGCAGGGTCACGGCCTCCGTGGCCGCAGCCGTGTCTGCGGGCACAGTGGAGCGCTGGACGGCCTTGGTCGAGTCCACCGTCACTGGTTGAGGAGAAATGGGAGCGGTCGGCGCAGCTCCGATGACGCCGGAGACGGCGAGGACCCCCACGGCGCCGACGGTTCCCGCGCTGACCGCGAGCTGTCGACCGACCACGGCAGCGACGGCCTCGACGCGAGACATCGGGACCAGCAGGGGGAATTGGAACAGCCAGGCGATGGGCCCGGCGATCCTGCGGAGCCTGCCCAGCGAGATGGTGAGAAAGGCCCGCACCACCGTGGGGTCGAACTGTGTGCCGGCGGCGCCCCGAGCCAGCTCCTCCCGCGCGGCAACCGTGCTCATGGCCCCTCGATAGGGTCGGGGAGAGGTCATGACCTCGTATGCGTCGGCCACGGCGACGATGCGCGCGCCGAGGCTGATGTCACCCCCGGCCAGCCCATTGGGGTAACCGGTGCCGTCCCAGCGCTCGTGGTGCTGGGCGATGGCGGCCGCCCAAGGCCCCAGCCATCCATGTAGGGGAGCGCTGATCCGGGCCCCGTCCTCGGGATGGCTGTGGAGCTTGCGCCATTCTTCGTCCGTCAGCGGTCCGGGCTTGTTGAGGATGCTCGCCGGTGTCTCGATCTTGCCCACGTCGTGCAGCAGCGCCGCCCACCGCAGTCGCTCCCGATCCGGTTCGGGCAGGTGCATCTCCTCGGAGATCAGGTCGTTGAACGCCCGGACCCGCTCGCTGTGCCCGCGCGTCCGTCGGTCGTGGGCCGTCATGGCGGCGACAAGGGTGATGATGTCCGCCGCCGCCTTGGCTGGGGCGTCACCCGCCCTCTGGTCCCGGGCATCCGCCATGCGCTCCTCGAGGTTGCGGATGGCGCCCGCTCGGAACGCCACCCAGAAGCGGTCCGGCGCCTTGTCCGGGAAGACCATGGACAGGTTGAGCAGGACGGCCAAGGGGAGCAGCCGCCGTGCCATCCGGTCCACGCCGAGGAGGGTGAGGGTGGAGGCCAACAGGATGATCAGCCACCAGCCCACGAGCCTTGCCCCGGTATCGGGCACCGGCAGAAGGCGGCCGAGGACGAAGGCAGCCAGGACCGAGGCGGCGATCGGGGTCCCGGCGGCCGCGTAACGGACCAGGGCACTGGCCAGGGGCCGCCGGCGCCAGCGGGCTTCGGCGGTCACCTGGGGGAAGGGGCCGGCTCCA
>JADDQT010000203.1 GCA_016781225.1 Actinomycetota bacterium | reverse complement strand
TCAACGCCGGCGTCCTTCCCGCCGCCAAGGCCGAGATAGTCCGCCAGCTCCAACGCGACGGCACCCGGCTGGCCATGGTGGGCGACGGCATCAACGACGCGCCCGCCCTGATGCAGGCCGACGTGGGCGTCGCCATGGGCGGCGGCACCGACATCGCCGTCGAGTCGGCCGACGTCATCATGCTGCGCGACGACCTATCCGCATTGCTCGCCGCTCGTCACATCAGCCGCTCCAGCTACCGCCGGGTCCGCCAGAACGTGGCCCTCGCCTTCCTGTTCAACGGCGTCGGCATCCCCCTCGCCACCACCGGGCTCGTGTACCCGGTATGGGCCATGATCGCCATGGCCGTGTCCGTCACGACCATCTTCGTGAACTCCCTCGGGGGCCGGCCCTCACTTCTATTCCAGGCCGTCGCCAGCGTCGGCCGCCCGCCCGTCGGCACGCCCCAGCACCCCGGCGACCAAGCCCCCTGAACAGAGGAGCCACTCTGTCCAGCCGGCCCGAGCCAACCGATTCCCCGAAGGAGAGATCGACGACAACAAGGAGGAACCCTATGCCAGCCGCCATTCTGAACGATGGAGTCAAGTCCTGTGCTGACGCCTGCGTCGAGTGCATCGAGGCGTGCGAGGCGTGCGAGGCGTGCGCCCAGCAGTGCATCGAGAGCGCCGAGCAGGAGATGGTGGAGTGCGTGAAACTCTGTCTCGACTGCGCCCTTCTGTGTGAGGCGTGCCTGCCGTTGCTCGCCCGCGGCTCCCGCTACGTCACCGAGCTCTGCCGCCTGTGCGCGGACGCCTGCGATGCGTGCGCAGCCGAGTGCGAGAAGCACGACGACGACGTAATGCGCCATTGCGCCCAGGCGTGTCGGCGGGCGGTCGAGGAGTGCGGCCGCCTCGCTGCTGAGTAGCGCGGGCGCAGTGACCGGCAGCACCCCGCGCTAAACAGCGTCCGAAGGAGGGCGAAGTGAACCGCTCGAGTGAGGAGGTGCTCGCAACCATCTGTGCGAGGCGACGATCGGTCCGTCGGCGTCTACTCCGTCCGCATCTTGGACCCCGATGCCGTCGTGCTCAGCACCGACGGGAGGCTGCATGGCCACGAAGGCGTTCGGGCCTCTCTGCTCGCGTGCTCCCGGTCGTGTCAGCGTTACGTCGCGCCGCACTCGTGTCCGTTACCGGGCGCCAGCAACGGCACCTTGGGGGCTCTCCCCTCGGGCGCCCCCTGCGTCGTCGAGCACTTCTATGACCGGCTCCGCGGTTGGCGGAATCGTCTGCTCGCACCGGACAACCGGATCGAGCCTTGGAGCTGCGTCGTGGCGCTCGGCAGCCCCGCCCATACCGCCCTTCTCCGCCTTGAGTCGTGAGGCCGAAGTGCCGATCATCCTCGGGATGGATCGTGCCCCCGACGCTCAACATCCAGATGACCCCAGGACCCTTGCCAGCTTCCTGTCGGCGCCGCCAGGCCCGCATGGCCAGGAGGCTCGCGAAGTCTCCACCAACGCTCTTCGTGCAATCCGAACCCATCTGGGGATGGACGTGGCCTTCGTCTCCGAGTTCACGGGCGGGCAGAGGGTCTTCCGCTACGTCGACGCTGCGTCGCAGGATTCCCCCGTGTGTGCCGGAGGTGCTGACCCCTTGGAGGAGAGTTATTGCCAGCGCGTGGTCGACGGACGGTTACCGGAGCTGATCCACGACGCCCATGAGCTGTCGGTGGCCACGGAGCTGCCGGTTACCACCGCTCTCCCGGTGGGAGCACACATGAGCGTGCCGATTCGGCTCAAGAACGGAAACGTCTACGGGACGTTCTGTTGTTTCAGCCACGCGCCGGACCACTCTCTCAACGACCGCGATCTCGCCATGATGCGCGTCTTCGCCGATCTCACAGCTGAGCAGATCGAACGTGAGCTGGAGACCGAGCAGACCGAGCGCGACATCTCCGACCGACTACGGGCCGTGATCGCAGGCGAGGGGCTGGCCATGGCCTTCCAGCCCATCGTCGACATGGGCCGCGACGAGCCGATCGGCTTTGAAGCCCTCGCACGCTTCAGCTGCGAGCCCACGAGAGGCCCCAATGTGTGGTTCGCGGAAGCGGCGGGGATGGGACTAGGCGTCGAGCTCGAAGCCACGGCAGCTCGCCTCGCGCTGGCGGACCTCGCCCGCCTGCCGACGAGGGCCTACCTCGCCATCAACGCATCTCCGGCCACAGTGGCCTCCGGGCGATTCGATTCCCTTCTCGGCGACGTCCCTGCCGAGCGGATCGTGGTGGAGGTGACCGAGCACGCCGCCATCAACGCCTACGAGCAGCTCGAGGCGGCGCTCAGGGTCCTCCGCCAACGCGGTGTGCGTGTTGCCGTGGATGACGCCGGGGCGGGCTACGCCAGTTTCCGCCACATCCTTCGTCTTCGGCCGGACATCATCAAGCTCGACATGGCCCTCACCCGGGATATCGACCGGGACCCGGCGCGTCGAGCCCTCGCCTCCGCGCTGATCACCTTCGCCGCCGATACCGGCAGCACCATCGTTGGCGAAGGTGTGGAGACAGCCGGAGAGCTCGCCGCCCTGCGACGACTTGGCGTCGATGCTGCCCAGGGGTATCACCTCGGCCGGCCGACACCCCTCTCCGACATCAGAGGCCCCGCCGCGCTTGCCCTGAGATGATGCTGCAGCGTCCAAAAAGAGCCGCCTCGACCTAGCCGCTGGACGACCATGCGCCCCAAGAACGACTGGGTCAACATGTTTGGACACGATCCGTCACTGCTTGGACGACGTGCGCGCATCGAGCGAGGCGTCCACGATGGGCCCATGGGCAGAGGAACCAACCGCCCCTCGACCCGCCTGAGAGCGGGAAGAAGCATGAGGTTCGAGGCGGTCCACCCTCCTCGAACAGCTTGAGCCCTGACTCGGCGGTAGCCGGGTGGACGAACAATGCAGTTCGTCGAGCAGAGCAGCTTAACCACGCAGAGCGCACTCCGTCTTACTTCGGCGTCCCTTACTATAGTTATTAGGTAAGCCAAATACGGAGGGAATTGGGTGCGACTTTCAAGGGCAGCAGCCGCCGCGCTGGTCGTTGGGGCACTCTTGTCCGCGAGCTGCGGTGCGGCGCAGGACGAGGGAAACCAGCAGGAGGGGAAGGGTGGGACCCGACAGGTAGGCCACGTCATGGGCACGACTGAAGTGCCGGCGTCGCCGAATCGGGTGGTGGTGCTCGACACTGGGGAGCTCGACAGCATGATCGCCCTGGGGCTCACGCCGGTTGGGGCCGTGGAGGCGATCGCCCGGGAGGGCTTCCCCGACTACCTCGCCGACAAGGTCCGGGGCGTGCAGAAGGTCGGCACGATCCAGCAGCCTAACGTCGAGGCCATCGCCGCTCTGAAGCCAGAGCTGATCTTGTCGAGCAAGCTCCGTCACGAGGCCATCTACGACCAGCTCTCGAGGGTGGCGCCGACCGTCTTCACCGAGCGCACCGGCTCGGCCTGGAAGCAGAACTTCCGGCTCCACGCCGAGGCCGTGGGCAAGACCCAGGAGGGCGAGCGCCTGATGCAGGAGTACGAGCGGAAGACCGCCGCCTTCAAAGCGGCTATGGGCGAGCGACTGACCCAGACCGAGATTTCCGTCGTTCGCTCCGTGGGCGACGAGGTCCGGATCTACCAGAAGGACAACTTCATCGGCACCGTCCTCGCAGACGCCGGCCTGCCCCGCCCCAAACCGCAGGACGTCGCCAAGTTCGCGGCCACCGCCACGGTCGAGACCATCCCGAACCTCGAGGGTGACGTCATGTTCTTGAGCAAGTACGGCAACGACCACGGGTTGCTCGCCCAGCTCGCCCAGAGCCCCCTGTGGGGGCGGCTCGAGGTGGTCAGGCAAGACCAGGTCTATGAGGTCCCTGACGATCTGTGGTTCCTCGGCATCGGCAATCTCGCCGCCCGCCTGGTCGTCGACGACCTCCACGCAATCCTGGTGGAGGGCAAGCGGCTGCCGGGTGACCAGCCGGGCGTGCCGCTGGACTGACATGTCGTCGGCCACGGGCCGGGGACGGGCGCGGCTGCCCACCCTGGCCATTGCCGCTGCAGGCACAGGCGCCTTGGCGCTCGCTCTCGCCGCCAGCTTGGTGGTGGGGGCCATCCCCATCTCGCTGGCGCGTGCCGTCACCGCGTTCACCGACTACGACGGCTCGGCCGACCACGTCGTGGTGATGACGGTGCGCTTGCCGCGCGGGCTGATCGCCGCCGTCGTCGGTGCTGCGCTCGGCGCGGCCGGCGCAGTGATGCAGGCGCTGAGCCGCAACCCCCTCGCCGAGCCGGGCATCCTGGGCATCTCCTGGGGCGCGGCGCTCGCCGCGGTGGCGG
>JADDQT010000202.1 GCA_016781225.1 Actinomycetota bacterium | reverse complement strand
TGCCCGACCTGGTGCGCACCTCGCCGGTCTACGAGACCGAGCCGGTGGGGGGACCGCCCGGGCAGGGGCACTTCCTCAACGCCGTCGTGGAGCTGCAAACGTCCCTGGAGCCACGCGAGCTGCTGGCCGTGTGCCACCGGCTGGAGGAGGCGGCGGCACGCGTCCGTACAGAGCACCACGGGCCACGCACCCTCGACGTGGACGTGCTGCTGGTGGGCGACCACGCAGGTCTCATAACGGTGGCCGAGCCCGAACTCCAGGTCCCGCACCCGCGGATGTGGGAGCGGTCCTTCGTTCTCATCCCCCTCGCCGACCTCGCCCCGGACCTCGTCCCCGACCCGCCGTTCGACCCATCCGTCCGCCTCGCCGGCCACCTCTAGTCATCACCGAGGAAGCGAAGCTTCCTCGGTTCCGCCCGTTGGAACCACCGGGCATGTTCGCCGGAGGCGAAGAATTCATGCAACGAGGCATGCAAGCAGACGAACATGTCCGGTGGTTCCTCAGGGCGGAACTCGGTGAGCTCTATGGAATGGGGCTGACCGGCGGAGCCGGATCGGGCCCCGATGCTCCCACGCACTACCTTCGAATTCATGGAGTTGCACGGGACGGTCGACGGCTTTCGGGCGGCGCTTGATGGTGAGCGCTGCTCCGGGCGCACGATCGGGCTGGTGCCCACCATGGGGGCTCTCCACGACGGTCACCTGAGCCTCGTCCGCCGGGCCGCCAAGGAGTGCGACGTGGTGGCCACGACGATCTTCGTGAACCCCCTCCAGTTCGGTCCCGACGAGGACCTCGAGCGCTACCCCCGAGACCTGGAGGGGGACCGCTCCGCCGCCGAGGCCGCCGGTTCGGACTACTTGTTCGTCCCCAGCGAACGGGAGATGTACCCCAGGGAGCCCAAGGCCCACGTCACCGTGACCACGACCGAAGACGGCCTCGAGGCCGCCTCACGGCCCGGCCACCTCGACGGCGTGGCCACCGTGGTCACCAAGCTCTTCGCGCTAACCGGACCCTGCCGGGCCTACTTCGGCGAGAAGGACCACGAGCAGCTGGAGGTGGTGCGGGCGCTGGTGACCGACCTCTCGTTCCCCGTGGAGGTGGTCAGCTGTCCCACCGTGCGCGCCCCCGACGGCCTGGCGCTGTCCAGCCGCAACGCCTACCTCACCGCCGACGAGCGCCACGCCGCCCCGGTGCTCTACCGGGCGCTGGAGGCCGGCCAGGCCTGCCTCGAGTCGGGTGAACGAGACCCGACCGTCGTGAGCCGGGTCATGAGCGACCTGGTCGGCACCGAGCCGTCCGTCCGCCTCGTCTACGCCGAGGCCCGGCCCGGAGATGTGGAATGGCGGCTGTTCGTGGCCGCCCACGTCGGCGTGGCCCGCCTCATCGACACCCTCGCCGTTCCCGTCTGCGCCGCTCCCGTCGACACCGTCACCGCCGGGCGCTGAGCCTCCGTGCTCCTCGTCCTCGACGCCGGGAACACCCAGACCCTCATCGGCCTCTTCGACGGCGACACCCTGGTGGCCAACTGGCGCATCGCCACCAACGCCGAGCGCACGGCGGACGAGCACGCCCTCATCGTGACCCAGCTGCTGCAGCTGAACGGCTGCTTCGGCCGGACCGTCACCGGCATGGCCATCTCCTCGACCGTGCCCAGCCTCAAGGCCACCCTGCGGGCCATGGCCGCACGGTGGTGGGGGGTGCCCGTCGTCGTGCTCGAACCGGGCGTGCGCACCGGCATGGCCATCCTGGCCGACAACCCGCGCGAGGTCGGTGCCGACCGAATCGCCAACGCCCTGTCCGTGCACCATCTCTACGGCGGCCCGGCCATCGTGGTCGACTTCGGGACCTCGACGAACTTCGACGTGGTCTCGGCGAAGGGCGACTACCTGGGCGGTGCCATCGCCCCCGGGATCGAGATCAGCATGGAGGCGCTGCAGCACCGCGCCGCCGCCCTTCAGGACGTGGAGCTGGTGGAGCCCCGTGCTGCCATAGGCAAGACGACGGTGGAGTGCATGCAGTCGGGGATCCTCTACGGCACGGCCGGTCAGGTGGACGCTCTGTGCCGGCGCATCCAGGCCGAGCTGGCCTCTACCGAGCCCGGCACCTGCACGGTGGTGGCCACCGGTGGGCTGAGCGGGCTCATCACACCCATCTCGGAGACCATCCAGCACCACGCGCCGTGGCTGACCCTGCACGGGCTCCGGCTCGTCTTCGAGCGCAACAGCGACGTGGTGAACCGGGGCCTCGAAGACCGGGAGCAGCAGTAGGTGCCCGAGGTGCCGTACCGGTTCGAGCGCACACATGAGATCGCCTCCATACGAGCTGACCACGAGGGTCTGGAGCCGGGGGACGAGAGCGGCGTCACCGTCTCGGTGGCGGGGCGAGTCATGCTGCGCCGGGTCCAGGGCAAGCTGGCGTTCGCCGAGCTGCACGACTCGACCGGGGCCATCCAGCTGTTCTGCCTGGCCGCCGTCACGGCCGACTACGAGGAGTTCTGCCGGCTGTCGCTGGGCGACTGGGTGGGCGCCACCGGCGAGGTCATAAGGACGCGGCGCGGCGAGCTGAGCGTCAAGGTCACGAGCTGGCAGCTGTTGGCCGAAGCCCGGCGCGGCTTCGGCGACAAGTGGCACGGGATCAGCGACGTGGACACCAGGTACCGCCAGCGCTACGTGGACCTGTGGGTCAACGAGGGCTCGAGGAGGACGTTCCAGCTCCGGAGCCGCCTCATCAGCCTCACGCGCCGGTGGCTGGAGGACCGGGGCTTCACCGAAGTCGAGACACCGGTGTTCCAGCTCGTGGCGGGCGGGGCGCTGGCCCGGCCGTTCGTGACCCACCACAACGCCCTGGACCTCGACCTGAACCTGCGCATCGCCACCGAGCTGCACCTGAAGCGGTTGGTGGTGGGGGGTTTCGAGAAGGTGTTCGAGATCGGCCGCACCTTCCGCAACGAGGGCCTCTCGCCCCGTCACAACCCCGAGTTCACCATGCTCGAGGCGTACCAGGCCTACGCCGACTACGGCGACATGATGAGCCTCACCGAGACGCTCGTGACCCACCTGGCCACCGAGCTGTGCGGCACCACACGGATCTCCTATGGGGGCCAGGCCCTCGACCTCACGCCGCCCTGGAGGCGGGCGACGCTCACCGAGCTCGTGGAGGAGCATGCTGGCATCCACGTGGACGTCGACGTCCCGCTGGAGGAGCTGCGCCGGGTGGCCAAGGAGCACGACGTCCACCTGGAGGACGGTTGGGGTCCGGGCAAGCTCGTCCTGGAGATCTACGAGAAGACCACCGAGGCTCGGCTCTGGGGCCCGATCTTTGTCTGCGACTACCCCCAGGAGGTGTCCCCGCTGGCCCGACCTCACCGCTCGAGGCCCGGTCTGGTGGAGCGCTTCGAGGCGATCGTGGCCGGTCGGGAGCTGGCCAACGCCTTCAGCGAGCTGGTCGACCCCGACGAGCAGCGAATCCGGTTCGAGGAGCAGGCCATGGCCAAGGCCCAGGGTGACGAGGAGGCCATGGCCGTCGACGAGGACTACCTGCGGGCCCTCGAGTACGGCCTCCCGCCCACCGGCGGCCTGGGTGTGGGAATCGACCGGCTGGTCATGCTCCTGGCCGACGTCCACCACATCAGAGACGCTCTGCTGTTCCCCACCCTCAGACCAGAGGCCTGAGGTTAGAAGTCAGCGCGAAGGGTGGTCCGGCTTTGCCGGCCGCCCGGAGCACGATCAGTTCGGCGAGGAAGCTCCGCTTCCGAGTCCGATGTCGGCCAGGAGGCGTCGCCCAAGATGGGCCATGGCGGTCGAGGCCGGGCCCTGAGGCAGCGCCTCCACCGCCTGGGCCGCCCTGTCGGCGTAGCCCTCGCCCAGCTTCAGGGCGGCTGCGATGCTGTCGGTGCCGCGCACGATGTCGCGGGCTTTTTCCCGCTCCGGTGTCCCCACGGGCCGCCCGAGAAGGCCGCGCAGCTCGGGACCGGCGTCAGGATCGGCCAGTGCGTGGATGACGGGCAGGTTGTAGATGCCCTCCGCCAGGTCCTGGCCGGGCGGCTTGCCCAGAACCTCCTGGGTTCCCACCAGGTCGAGAATGTCGTCCCGGATCTGGAAGACCATGCCGAGGGACTCGCCGAAGGCGGTCAGGGCGTCGACGCGCGCCCGGCTGAGCTGGGCGGTGAGGGCCCCGATGCGGCACGAAGCGGCCATCAGCGACGCCGTCTTCCCGGATATCGACTCGAGGTAGGAATCGGCGGTGCGGGAGACGTCGAAGGCGGTCCTGAACTCCGACACCTGACCCAGGCAC
This sequence comes from Actinomycetota bacterium, assembly GCA_016781225.1. Taxonomy (GTDB): domain Bacteria; phylum Actinomycetota; class Acidimicrobiia; order Acidimicrobiales; genus YB1-3. The sequence goes on along the minus strand of JADDQT010000202.1, from coordinate 46 downwards.
AGCCGGGCGATGGTGGCGGCCAGCAGGGCGGCCACCTCGGTGCCGA
>JADDQT010000201.1 GCA_016781225.1 Actinomycetota bacterium | reverse complement strand
GGCCAAGGTCAGCACGGGGCTCGGCCAGGCCATGGCCGGCACCGCCGTCGAGGAGCTCGACGTCCGTCTCGCCGAGCGGGGCTGGTAAGGGACCGGCTTGGCCGCTCAGAAGGTCGGTGTCCTCGCCCTCCAGGGCGACGTGGCCGAGCACGTGGCCGCCCTGGTCGCAGTAGGCGCCCACCCGGTGGAGGTGCGGGCTCCGGAGGACGTGGCGGGGCTCGACGCCCTGGTCCTCCCCGGTGGCGAGTCCACGGCCATCTCCCGCCTGCTCGAGTCCTCGGGCTTGTTCGACGCGGTGGGGGAGCGCCTGGCCGGCGGCATGCCAGCCTTCGGCACCTGCGCAGGAATGATCCTGCTGGCCAGCCAAGTGGTGGACGGGCGCCCCGACCAGCGCTCCTTCGGTGCCATCGACGTGGTCGTGCGCCGCAACGGCTACGGCCGCCAGGTGGACTCCTTCGAGCAGGCGCTGCCCGTCCGGGCTCTGGGGGCCGAGCCACTCGAGGCCGTGTTCATCCGTGCGCCCGTCGTAGAGCGCGCCGGACCGGACGTGGAGGTGCTCGCCGAGGTCGGTGGCAGTCCGGTGCTGTGCCGACAGGGGCCCGTGCTGGTGGCGGCCTTCCATCCCGAGCTGTCCGGCGACCTGCGCCTCCACCGGCTCTTCGTGGGGGAGTGCTGAGCGTGTCGGGACATTCGAAGTGGGCCACCATCAAGCACAAGAAGGGCGCCCAGGACAAGGCGCGGGGGAAGCTCTTCGCCAAGCTCATCCGCCAGGTGGAGGTGGCCGCGCGCGAGGGGGGCGGGGACATGGCCTCCAACGCCACGCTGCGCACGATGTACCAGAAGGCGCGGGACGCGTCGGTACCCACCGACACCATCGACCGGGCTGTGAAGCGGGGAACCGGCGAGCTCGAAGGGGTGCGCTACGAGCAGGTCACCTACGAGGGCTACGCCCCTTCGGGGGTGGCCGTGATCGTCGAGTGCCTCACCGACAACCGCAACCGCACCGGTGCCGACGTGCGCAATATCTTTACCAAGAACGGCGGCTCCACCGCCGAGCCGGGGGCGGTGTCGTGGCAGTTCGAACGCAAGGGCGTGGTGATCCTTCCTCGGCACGTGGTCGAGGACGACCTCATGCTCGTGGCCCTCGACTCCGGCGGCGAGGACCTCGAGGACCAGGGTGACACCTGGCAGCTCACGTGCCGGCCCACCGACCTCGGGTCCCTGCGCTCGGCCCTCGAGGAGGCAGGTATGCCCGTGGACTCCGCCGAGGTCACGCTGATGCCCACCACGGTCGTACCCCTGGAGACAGAGGGAGACGCCCGGCGCGTGCTCCGCCTCATAGACCTCCTGGAGGAGCACGACGACGTGGCGAACGTCTACGCCAACTTCGACATCCCCGACGCTGTCATCGCCGCGGAGGCGAGCATCCTCGTCGAGTAGCCACGGCGAAGCTCTAAACAGAGCGCTGCAAGTGGCCGATAGGGGTTTGAGCCCCTGGGAGGTCTCTTGCTCGTTCGGTTCCGTGCCGCCGCCGCGGCAGCTGTCACCTTCTGTCTGATAGCGGTCACATGGGTGCTCACGGATCTGGGCGGCCCGGGCGTCACCCGGCTCGTCACGCACGCCTCGGCGACGGCAGCATCCCTGGCCACCGCCCTCGCCTGCGGCTTGGCCGCCTCCCGCAGCCGAGCCGGAGCCCGACGCGGCTGGGCCATGTTGTCGGCCGCCGGGACGTGCTGGTTCCTGGCCAACGGGGTGGCCTGGTCCAATCAGAAGGGTGCGGGGCGCTCCCTTCCCATTCCCTCGTCGTCGGACCTCGGCTCGATCCCCACACTGCTTTGGGTCCTCGGGATGTTGCTGCCGCTGCTGGCGGTTCTCGTCTTTGTGGCCCCCGCCCTACGGCGCCCGGCCCGTGTGGGCACGATGCTCGACGGCCTTCTCGTTGCAAGCGCCCTTCTGTTCGCTGCCTGGGCCTTGGTCCTCGGCCCGGTGTACTCGGCCGGCCAGACCTTGGAGCTCGCGTCCCCGCTGGTCGACATCGTCGTGGCCTCGCTGGTGCTGGCTACGCTCACCCGGGTCAGGCGGGGCGCACGTCTTCCGTGGGCACTGCTGCTGAGCGGTCTGGGCCTCCTTGCCGTCGGCCATCTGGCCTTCGCCTACATGTCGGTGCACTCCGACTTCCCCGGCGCCCTCGCCACCTCGAGCTGGCTCTCAGGCTGCGTCGTCCTCGCACTTGCGGCGGTGGCGCCCAACACCGACTTGGTGCTCGTCTCCGGCGAGGCCAGGCCCGCCGGCCTCCTGCCCGCCCTCGTTCCCTACGTCCCGGTGGGCCTGGCCGCGACGGTGGCCGTCGTGAGCCGCGTGGAACTCGGCGCCGAGCCCGTCCTCGTGGTCGCCGGCGCGCTCGTCCTGGTACTACTCGTCGCCCGCCAGGTCGTGGCCCACCTGGACAACGAGGCTCTGGCGGCCAAGGTCGACGACATGGTGAAGGAGCGAACGGCTCGCCTCGCCACCCAGGAGCGTCACTTCCGCTCCCTGGTCCGCAACGCATCGGACGTCCTGACGGTGGTGGACGCCGACAACGTGATCCGTTACCAGAGCGCCTCGGTGGAGCGCGTTCTCGGTTTCGCCCCTGGGGAGCTGGTGGGGCGGCGCATCGAGGATCTCCTCCACCCCGACGAGCGAGTGGACACCCTGTCCCGCCTTCGCTCGTCCCCGCCCTCCCCGGCCCTGCCGGTGGTGATCGAGGGCCGGCTGCGGCACCGACACGGCCGCTGGTGTCTGGCGGAGACGACCGTGAGCAACCTCCTGGGCGACGACAGCGTGCGGGGAATCCTCCTCACCAGCCGGGACGTGGCCGACCGCAGGCGCCTGGAGCACGACCTCCGCCACCAAGCCCTGCACGATCCCCTCACCGGGCTGGCCAACCGCACCCTCCTGCGCGACCGCCTGGAGCACGCCGTGGCCAGGTGCAGGCGGGGGGCCGAGTCCCTAGCGCTGGTCACCGTCGACCTCGACGACTTCAAGCTCGTGAACGACACGCTCGGCCACCCTGCCGGCGACCGTGTCCTGGTGGAGGTGGCGCGCCGTCTGCTCCAGAGCGTGCGGGCCGGCGACACGGTGGCCCGCATGGGCGGCGACGAGTTCGCCATCCTCCTCGAGCACGCCGACGACGCCACGCTCGACCTCGTGGCCCGACGGGTCCAGAGCTGGCCGCGGTCACCGATCGAGTTCGACGGCAGGACGGTGCCCATCCGGGCAAGCGTGGGCGTGGCGACCACCGGCGGCTCCTCGTTCGACGCCGAGGAGCTGCTGCGCAACGCCGACTTGGCCATGTATGCCGCCAAGTCCAAGGGCAAGGGCGGCTACGAGGTCTTCGCTCCCAGCATGCACGCCGACATCGTGGAGCGCGAACGGCGCGAGGCCGCCCTACACCGGGCCCTTCGAGAGGGTGAGCTGGTGCTCCACTACCAGCCGGTGGTGGACGTGGCCAGCGGCTGCGTCTCCGGGGCCGAGGCCCTCGTGCGCTGGGAGCACCCGGACCGGGGCCTGATGCTGCCGGGAGATTTCCTGCCACTGGCGGAGCAGAGCGAGCTGGTGGCCCTGATCGGAAAGTTCGCCCTCGGCGAGGCGTGCCGCCAGGCTCGCCATTGGCAGCAGTGCTTCCCTCACCTGGCGCCCTTCGCCGTCTCGGTGAACGTCGGCCCCACGCGCCAGCTCACCAGCCCGCAGCTCCTCGACGAGGTCCGCCAGGCGCTGGCCGACACGGGGCTGGAGGCGGGCACCCTGGTGCTGGAGATCGCCGAGAATGCCTTGATGGGCGACGAGAGCACCATCGTCCCCGCCCTGCACGCCCTGAAGGGGCTCGGCGTGCAGCTCGCCCTGGACGACTTCGGCGAGGGTTGGTCGTCACTGGGCAGGCTGCGATCCCTGCCCGTGGACAGGCTGAAGATCGACAGGTCCCTCGTGCAGGAGATCCACTCGTCGAACGAGGAGGCGTCCGTCGTGGCTGCCGTCGTGGCCATGGCCCGCAGCCTGGGCGTCTCGACGGTGGCCGAGGGGGTGGAGTCCTTCGAGCAGCTGGTCCGCCTCCAGGAGAACGGCTGCAACGAGGCTCAGGGCTTCTTGCTGTCGGTGCCCCTGCCGCCCGCGGAGCTCGAGGCCCTGCTCACCGACACCAACGGCCTGCTCGACGTGGTCGGCCTGGCTCGCACCGCCCGGCAGGAGATGGCGGACGCCGACTCCCGGTAGCACCGGCGGCGAAGAAGGGCATCCGCGACCTGAGCGGTGGTTCGCGCTAGCTTCGAACGAGTGTTCGTGCTGGGCATCGACCCTGGACTGTCGCGCTGTGGCTACGGGGGCGTA
>JADDQT010000443.1 GCA_016781225.1 Actinomycetota bacterium | reverse complement strand
GGCCGGCCTGGCGCACGGCGGTGGCCACGTCGCGGGCCTTGGCGGCGGCGTCCTTGAGGTCAGCGGGATCACCCTCGGGCCAGGGCAGGCCGGCCACGTCCGGTGCTCGTGCCATCGGCCTACTTGGCGTCTCCAGAACCGGTGAAGAGACCCTCCACGAGGGCGAACAGGCGCCCCACGCCTTGGGTGAAGCGGCCCACGTCACCCACCGAGTCGCCGAGTGAGTCCAATCCAGCTGACCACTCCGCGGTCAGCTGGTCGAGGGCTTCGGCCGTCTTGGGCGGGTCGTCCACCCCGTTGGAGAGGCCCCTCACCTTGGTCTTCAGGCCAGCGATGTCACGGCCCAGGCCAATGACCTGGGAGCCGACCCTGTCCAGGGTGTCCGGCGTGGCTTTGATCTCAGGCATGGGAGTGCCTCGCTGTCATGGAATGCCAGGCCTGTCACCCAGGCGCAAGGATGCTCCTCCCACTGGGGGAAACTGTCAACACCCGTCGGGGATTCCTACTGCTGAGACGAGATGCGCTCAGCCAAACTCCAGCTCCCTGCGCAAGTGGGAGGCGTGCACCAGGAGGAAGACGGCAACGTCGATGGCATCGGCCGACCAGACCATGCCCTCGTCTCCCGACGGCAGACGCATCAGCACCTCCCCGCCGTCGCGCTCCATCGACAGGGCCTCCCAGCGCCGTAGGCGGAACACAGCAGGACGCTCTGGTCGGTCAACCACCAGTACCCGGCGCTGCCGGAAGGCCCCTCGGTTGGGCTGGTGCAGCCGCAACCGGACGTCACCCACCCTGGCCTCCACGCCGTCCCGGAGACGATCCTTGTCGGAGACACCCTCCTTGAACAGAACCTCGCGGGTCCACCATCCCCATTCGACCTCGGCGCGGCCCACGGGCCCCCCGGTGAGGTGGGTCTTCGTGGTCTTGCCGTACGTCTCGACCGCCATGGGACCGAACGGGCCCTCGTAGTGCAGCAGGGCGCCGGGGCCGTCGTCGGTGGCCGCCAGCTGCTCCGCCCGGAGGCGGAAGGCGGTCTCCCGCTCAGGAGCGGGCCGCACCGCTGCCCGATGTCGTGGTGGTCGGGAGCAGGCTCAAGATCTCCTGCCACACCTGGCTGGGGCGGACCGGATCGAGCGTGACCAC
>JADDQT010000200.1 GCA_016781225.1 Actinomycetota bacterium | reverse complement strand
GCCGCCGCCCCCGCGACCGAGACCCGCCCTGGGCGACCAGAGCGACGGTGACGGCACACAATCCTGCTCGCAAGGCCGCGTCCAAGCCGGAGAGGCCGGTGGCGGCGGGCCCTGCGAGGATGCCGCCGATGGCAAAGGCACCGATCACCACCGCCCTCGGTCCGCCGGCATGCAGGACCGAGCGGGGCGCGTAGATGCCAGCCAATCCGGACAGGATGAGGCCGGCGGCAGCGGCGAGGAGGGCGGAGGCCAAGGGCATCAGGAGACCTTAGATGGCCCCCCGACGCGCCAAGCGGCGCCCTCAGGCGCCGCTTGGAAGCTATCTGGGCTGGAGCTTAGGAATCGATGGCTTGAGCGGTGCGACGACGCCGGGCCGCGGTCACGGCGAAGCCGCCGATCAACACCAGGCCCACGCCGGCCGCAGTGAGGGGTGCGGTTGAGGTGTTGCCGGTGCGGGGCAAGCCTCGCCCGCCGCCGCCTCCTCCACGGCCTTGGCCACCGCCGCCCTGGCCACCGTCGCCCGCATCATCGCCGAGAGTGCCGCTCACGAAGAACCGCGTAACGCCGTCGACGACTCCGGGACCTTCGGTGGTAAGCGTATGGGGACCGTCTTCGGCGTCGTCCGGAATGACGAAGGAGAAGGTGTAAAGCCCGTTGGCGTCGGCGTCCGTGGTGAAAACGACCCTTGGCGAGGAGGCGAAGGTGCCCCGCAGGCCTCTGGCGTTGGGAGAGGCACAGCCCCGCCCCCTGACGGGCTGGCGGCGGGCGGGCGTGGTGTCGTCGACCTGCTGCCCGGCAGGACCGATCGGATAGTCCGCCTGACCCCGGGCGCAGGGACTAGCGCTAGGGGACTGGGCCGATGCAACACCAGCGAAGGCCAGTCCGCCGGCAACCGACGCTCCGGTCACCCCGGAGGCCAGCAAAAAAGCTCGTATCCTCATCCGTCCGCCTCCGGTTGTGATTTGCTGATTCGCCGACGGATGTAAGACCCGCCCCGCGGTGCCGACAATCTAGTTCTTGTAAAGAGTACTGGAACTGGACCCCATGTCAACGACTCGTTTTGGCAAGATGAACTCCTCAAGGTACCAGGCTAACGGCGCGCCGGGACAGTGCTGCTTGTTCCCAGCGCTGGTCTTCGTAAACCACTCAGGACAGGTGGCCCTCCCAGCCGGGGCGGATCCCGCCCTCGCCCCGTAGGGAGAGGGCGCAGGACACCCCGGCGGTGGTGCCCTTGGCCGCCGCCACCTGAATCAGCTGCAGCCCGGGGGTGACGTCACCGGCGGCGAACACCCCGGCAACCGTGGTGGCCGCCTCGTGGTCCACCTCGACGAACCCCTCCTCGGTGAGCTCACATCCCAGCTCCTGAGCCAGCTCGTTGCGGGGAAGGTGGGCGATGGAGAAGAAGGCCAGCTGGCAGTCGAGGAGCTGGCCCGACGCCAGGCGCACGCCTTGCAGGCTGCCGCGCTCACCCACCAGCTCCAGGGCGTCGTCCTCGAAGACCTCCACGTCGACCTCGGCCAGGCGCTTGCGGGGCTGCTCGTCGCCCTCGAAGGGGCGCCCGTCGGTGACAATGGTGACCGAGCGCGCCCAACCGGTGAGGGTGGCGGCGAACTCGGCCACCTCGGCGCTCCAGCCGAACGCCACCACCTCGGCGTCACTGGCCTCGTAGCCGTCGCAGGTGGGGCAGTGGAAGACGCTGGCGCCGTAGTGGTCGAAGAAGCCCTTCACGTCGGGGAAGCGGTCCCTGACCCCGGTGGCCAGCACCAGCCTGCGGGCTCGCAACGGCTCCGCTTCTCCTTCCAGGTCGACGGTGAAGGTGCCGTCCTCCTCCCGCCGGGCGCTTCGGACCTGAGCGGACCTCACCTCCGTCCCTGAGTAAACACCCAGCTGTTCTCGGGCCCGCTCCAGCAGCGCGGTGGGCTCGATGGGGTCGTCGCCGAGGTAACCGTGGGACTTCTCCACCCACCGGTTCCGGTACTCGCTGCTGTCGAGGACCACCACCGCCCGGCGGTAACGGGCCAGCCAGGTGGCAGCGCTCAGCCCCGCCACCCCGCCGCCCACCACGACGGCGTCGTGCAGCTCTCCCTGGTCCATCGCCGGACCTTAGGGCAGGCGCTGCAGCAGGACGGCACAGCGGGCCTCGAGCGTGATCGTCTCCCCGGCCTTCAACTCCCGCTCCCCCACGAACGGATCGACACGAGCGGTGTCCAGCACCGGCATCCAACGCTCGGCGAACCACGATGCCGGCAGGACGAAGTGAACCGCCTTGTGGTGGGCGTTGAGCAGCAACAGGAAGCTGTCGTCGCTCACCGGCTCGCCCCTGACGTCGACGTCGTCGATGGCGTCGCCGTTTAGGTAGACGCCGAGGCACCTGTAGCCCGCTTCCCAGTCGGGCTCGGTCATCTCCACGCCGTCCGCGCGCAGCCACGCCAGGTCCAGCGAGCCTCCTGGCCCGACACCCTGTCCTTCCCGCCCTTCGAAGTGACGGCGCCGGCGGAACACCGGATGGCGGTGCCGGAGCTCCACCAGACCCCTGGCGAACGCCAGCTGGGTCTCGTCCGCCGCCTCCCAGTCGTACCAGGAGACCTCGTTGTCCTGGCAGTAGGCGTTGTTGTTCCCACCCTGGCTGCGGCCCAGCTCGTCGCCCCCCAGGAGCATGGGCACCCCCTGCGACAGGAACAGGGTGGTCAGGAGGTTGCGCCGCTGGCGGGCCCGCAGGGCCAGCACATCGGGGTCGTCGGTCGGACCCTCGACCCCGCAGTTCCACGAGCGGTTGTCGTCGGCGCCGTCCCGGTTCGCCTCGCCATTGGCCTCGTTGTGCTTGTGGTCGTAGGACACCAGGTCGGCGAGGGTGAAGCCGTCGTGGGCGGTGACGAAGTTCACGCTGGCCGATGGACGCCTCCCGTTGGCCTGGTAGAGGTCGGCGCTGCCGGTCATGCGCCGGGCGAGGTCGCCTACCGAGTTGCTCTCCCCTCGCCAGAAGGAACGGACGGTGTCGCGGTACTTGTCGTTCCACTCCGACCACAGAGGCGGGAAGTTCCCCACCTGGTAGCCGCCCTCGCCCAGGTCCCAGGGCTCGGCGATGAGCTTGACCCGGCTGATCACCGGATCCTGCTCGACGAGGTCGAAGAAGGCCGACCTGGGTTCGTACGGGCCGGAATGACGGGCCAGCGTGGTGGCCAGGTCGAAGCGGAAGCCGTCCACGTGCATGTCCTCCACCCAGTAGCGGAGGCTGTCCATGACGAGCTGGAGCACGCGGGGGCGACCCATGTCCAAGGTGTTGCCCGTGCCCGTGGTGTCGGCGTAGAGGCGAAGGTCCTCGGGCACCAGGCGGTAGTAACCAGCGTTGTCGATCCCCTTGAAGGCCAGGACAGGACCGAGGTGGTTGCCCTCGCCGGTGTGGTTGTAGACGACGTCGAGGATCACTTCGATGCCGGCGTCGTGCAGGGTTCGGACCATCTGCTTGAAATCCTGCACCTGTTGGCCGTGCTGGCCGGCGGCGCTGTACTCGTTGTGGGGCGCCAGGTAGCCGATGGAGTTGTAGCCCCAGTAGTTGCGCAGCCCGCCGCGCACCAGTGGGGCGTCGTGTACGAACTGGTGGACGGGAAGCAGCTCCACGGCGGTGACGCCCAGCTCAGTGAGGTGCTCGACGGCCACGGGGTGGGCCAGACCGGCGTAGGTCCCCCGCAGCTCGGGGGGGATCCCCGGGTGGAGGGCGGTGAAGCCCTTGACGTGGACCTCGTAGATCACGGCCTCGTCCATGGGCGAGTCCGGGTGGCGGTCGTGATGCCAGTCGAACCACGGGTTCACCACCACGGCCTTGGGCATGAAGGGGGCACTGTCGACGTCGTTGGCCTCGAAGACGCCTTCGTGCCAGCGGACCTGGCCTTCCACCGCCTTGGCGTAGGGGTCGAGCAGGAGCTTGGCCGGGTTGCAGCGGTGGCCTCGCTTGGGCCGGTGCGGCCCGTGGACCCGGACCCCGTAGCGCTGGCCCGGCCCCACGCCGGGCAGGTAGCCGTGCCAGCACAGGGCGGTGACGTCGGGGAGGTCCACCCTGGTCTCATCGCCCTGCTCCCCGAACAGGCACACCTCCACTCGAGTGGCCACCTCGGAGAAGAGGGAGAAGTTGGTGCCGGTGCCGTCGTAGGTGGCCCCGAGCGGGTATGGCTGGCCCGGCAAGACCCTCAAGGCGGCCAAGATATCTCCGGCCCTCCGGGACATACTTGTCGTCATGGCGGACGAGCCGGCGGCTACAGAGAAGCGGGCCCAGTCGGTGGCGTTGCCCACCGAAGAAGGTGGGGAGCAGGTCGTTGCCCAGCAGAACGCGGGGCCCGAAGCCGAGAGCGGCAGCGGTGAGTGGCCGTCGCCCGGCG
>JADDQT010000028.1 GCA_016781225.1 Actinomycetota bacterium | reverse complement strand
GACCGGCTCGAGGCATTGGTATCTGCCGGCCGGCGCCCGAGCCGACCCAAGGTGCTGTTGCGCATAACTCCCGGTATCGAGGCCCATACCCACGAGTACGTGAGGACGGGCCAGGACGACTCCAAGTTCGGCTTCACGGTGGCCACGGGGATGGCGAGCGAGGCGGCGCGTCGACTGCGAGAGTCGGCGTCGGTGGACCTGGTGGGGGTGCACGCCCACATCGGCAGCCAGATCTTCCTGCTGGCGTCGTTCGTCAGGGCAGTCGAGGTGATCGCCGACTTCTTCGTGCCCCTCGAGCTGGCCGAGCTGTGCGTGGGAGGTGGGCTGGGCGTGGCCTACGTGGAGGGCGAGGAGGCGCCGACCATCGAGGAGTGGGCGGAGACCGTGAGGTCGGCGTGCGCCGCGGCCGGCATCCCTTCGAGCACCCGTGTCACGGCCGAACCGGGCCGGGCCGTAGTGGCGGCCGCCGGCCTCACCTTGTACCGCGTGGGCACGGTCAAGGACCTGCCCGGCATCCGTACCTACGTGTCCGTGGACGGCGGCATGAGCGACAACCCACGGCCGGTGCTGTACGGGAGCGGGTACGAGGCCTTCCTTCCGAGGGCCACCGGCGCCGAGCGTTCCTATGTCGCCACCGTGGTGGGCAAGCACTGCGAGTCGGGTGACGTGGTGGTGCGGGACGCCTGTCTGCCGGCCGACCTGGTCGTCGGCGACATCCTCGCCACGCCGGTCACCGGCGCCTACGGCCACTCCATGGCGTCCAACTACAACAAGGTGCCCCGCGCCCCGGTGTTGTTCGTCCGCGACGGGCGGGCTCGTGTTGTGGTGCGACGGGAGACCTACGAAGACCTGCTCCGGCTGGAGCTTTGAGCGTCCTCGCCAGGGCACAGGCGTTACCGTCTGAGGCATGAGCTCGGTGCCCGTGCGCGTCGGCGTCCTCGGTTACGGCAACGTCGGCGGTGCTCTGGTTCGGCTCCTGGCCACCGATGGGTCCAGCATCGCCGCCCGCACCGGGGTCCGCCTCGAGGTGGCCCGCGTGGCGGTGCGAGACGTCACCGAGAACCGTCGTTCCGCCCTGCCCGACGGCTGTCTCACCGGCGATGCCGAGGCGGTGGTGAGCGATCCGACCGTCGACGTCGTGGTGGAGGTGATGGGCGGGGTCGAGCCGGCCCGCGGTCTGGTGCTCACCGCCCTCAAGAACGGCAAGCCCGTCGTGACGGCGAACAAGGAGCTCCTCGCCGACGCCGGCGCCGAGCTGTTCGAGGCTGCCGCGGCGTCGGGCGTCGACCTGCTCTACGAGGCGTCGGTGGCCGGGGCCATCCCACTGATCCGCCTGCTCCGGGAATCCCTGGCCGGCGAGCGCATCACGAGGGTGATGGGCATCGTCAACGGGACGACCAACTACATCCTCACCCGGATGAGCGAGGCCGGGGCGTCCTACGCCGAGGGGTTGGAGGAGGCCCAGCGCCTGGGCTACGCCGAACGTGACCCCACTGCCGACGTCGAGGGACTCGACGCCGCCGCCAAGGCGGCGATCGTCGCCAGCATCGCCTTCGGCACCAGGGTGGTGGCCGGCGACGTCCACCGGGAGGGCATCACCCATGTGTCGCCCGACGACATCGCCTTCGCCCGCCGGCTCGGCTACGTGGTGAAGCTGCTGGCCGTCGCCGAGCGTGCCGGTGACGAGGTCGCCGTCCGGGTCCATCCGGCCATGGTGCCCGCCAGCCATCCGCTGGCCGCGGTGCGCGACTCCTTCAACGCAGTGTTCATCGAGGGCGAGGCGGTGGGGGAGCTGATGCTCTACGGCAGGGGGGCAGGAGGGACGCCGACGGCCAGCGCCGTCCTCGGCGACCTGGTGGATGCCGCCCACAACCTGCGCGCCGGGGGGAGCGGTCGAACCGCCGCCCTCGACCGGGCGGGCGTGCGCCCCATCGAAGAGCTGTCCTCGGAGTACTACCTGAACATCGACGTGGTCGACAGGCCCGGCGTGCTGGCCAGGGTGGCCACCGTCTTCGGGGAGCACGGGGTTTCCATCCGCTCCATGGAGCAGGAAGGGCTGGACGAGAAGGCGCGGCTGGTGTTCATCACCCACACGGCCAGGGAGGGTGACGTGCAGGGCACCATCCGCGACCTGCGCCGCCTCGACGCCGTGAAGCGCATCGGCAGCCTCCTTCGGGTCGTAGGGACGTGACGCCGAGCTGGCGCGGCGTGGTGGAGCAGTACCGCGACTTCCTTCCCGTGAGCGGGGCTACGCCAGTGGTCACCCTCTACGAAGGGGGAACCCCCTTGCTGCCCGCCCCCCGGCTAAGCGAACGGATAGGTGCCGACGTGTGGCTCAAGTACGAGGGCCTCAACCCCACGGGCTCCTTCAAGGACCGGGGCATGACCCTCGCCATGTCCAGGGCAGCCGAGGAGGGCGTCAAGGCCGTGATCTGCGCGTCTACCGGGAACACCTCGGCATCGGCCGCGGCCTACGCCGCCCGGGCCGGCCTCACGTGCGCGGTGCTCATCCCCGAGGGCTACATCGCGCTCGGCAAACTGGCCCAGGCCCTCATCCACGGTGCCCGGGTCCTCCAGATCCGGGGCAACTTCGACCAGGCCCTCGCCATCGTGCGCAACCTCGGGGAGAAGGCCTCGTTCACGGTGGTGAACTCCGTGAACCCCTTCCGCATCGAGGGCCAGAAGACGGCGGCCTTCGAGATCGTCGACGTCCTGGGCGACGCGCCCGACGTCCATTGCATACCGGTGGGCAACGCCGGCAACATCACCGCCTACTGGAGGGGCTACCTCGAGTACCGCCAGGCCGGACTCTCCTCCAAGTTGCCGGCAATGCTCGGGTTCCAGGCCGCCGGCGCCGCTCCCATCGTGGATGGCCACCCCGTCGAGGCGCCCGAGACGGTGGCTACTGCGATCCGTATCGGCAACCCGGCGTCGTGGTACGGCGCCACGGCCGCCGCCAGCGAGTCGGGGGGCGCGATCGCAGCCGTCACCGACGACGAGATCCTCGACGCCTACCGCTTCCTCGCCGCCATGGAGTCGGTTTTCTGCGAGCCGGCGTCGGCCGCGTCGGTGGCCGGGTTATTGAAGACAGGGGTGCCGGAGGGCTCGACGGTGGTGTGCGTGCTCACCGGCCACGGGCTCAAGGACCCCGACGTGGCGGTGGGCCAGATCCCCGTGCCCACCACCGTGGACGCCGACGACGACGCCATCCGGGCCGAGCTCGGGTTGTAGGGATCGAGTTGTAGGGCTCGAGTTCTAGGGCTGCGCCTGTAAGCCATACCTGCGTTTGACCGTCAGTCCTGGAGGGATATCATGGCAGTCGCATCACTCGCCGCCCCGGGCGCGAGTGTCTCTCCTTCGAGAGAGAGGGCCGAGAGATGGCCCAGGGTTCTTGACCGGGAGGTTCTGCGACCTCTCCGCGATCCAAGGCCACCTGGATCCGTTCTCCGCCATCGTGTGCGAGCACTTTGTCCGGGAGTTGAAGCAGCGTCTTTCTCGTTGAACGGCTGAGCAGCAGCCGAGTCGATCCCCTAACACCCGACCAGTAACGGTCGCAAGCGAGCGAGGTGACCATGAGCGGAGAGCAGCAGCTCGAACGCTCCGTCCTGGAGAGCAAGGAGCGCGACGAGCTCCACGCCATCGCAGAGGCGATCGGCCTCAAGCCGGGTGCGAGGACGACCAAGGCCAACCTCGTGGGACAGATACTGCGCGCCACCGGGGTATCGGAGAGCAACGGCGAAGCCGGAGGACTGTCCGAGCCGCCGGAGGCCGTGTCCCCGAACGGTTCCCGTGGGGCCGACCCCGCGCCCGGGTCCGATGCCCCTGTAACAGAGGCCAGATCCACCGCCGGCCCAACATCACCGGAGCCGAGCGCCCCGGCAACCGACGCCGGGGGGGAGCCTCCGATCACGGCCCAAGGGGGCGACCTCAGCCCGACCACCGGCACGGAAGGGGCCCGCTCCCAGCAGGACGCCCGCCACAGCGACCAGAAGCAGGGCGACCAAGAGCAGGCGGGGGCCTCCGACCAGAAGCATGGCGACGAGCAGCGGGGCGATCGGGGTCCGAGGGACTCGCGCCAGCTCGACGGCGGCGGCCAGCTCGATCCGGGGAACCGACGCCGCCGCCGGCGTGGGCGGGATCGCGACAGGGACCGCGACCGAGAGCGGGGTGAGCGCGACCTGCAAGGGGCAGGCCAGGACCAGCAGTTCCAGGGCGACCCCGTACCCGTCGCCGGCCTTCTGGACCTCACCGACCAGGGCTACGGGTTCCTGCGGGCCAAGGGTTACCTCGCCAGCCCGAACGACGTGTACGTGTCCATCAGCCAGGTTCGCCGCTTCGGGCTCCGCAAGGGTGACCACGTCGAGGGAGCCAGCCGGCCCGCCGACAGCAGCGAGAAGTACCCCGCCCTCCTGCGCATCGACTCGATCAGCGGTCTCACGCCCGAGCAGGCGCGGGAGCGGCCACGCTTCGAAGACCTCACCCCCCTCTTCCCCGACAACAAGCTGCGGCTGGAGGTCCCGGGGGACTCCGCCAACATGGTGGCTCGCATCACCGACCTCATCTCGCCCATCGGCAAGGGGCAGCGTGGGCTCATCGTGTCGCCTCCGAAGGCGGGCAAGACCACTGTCCTCAAGCAGATCGCCCACTCCATCGAGGCCAACAACCCCGAGGTCCACCTGATCGTGCTGCTGGTGGACGAGCGCCCCGAGGAGGTCACCGACATGCGCCGCTCGGTGAAGGGCGAGGTGGTTTCCTCCACGTTCGACCGCCCGTCCGACGAGCACACGGCGGTGGCCGAGCTCGCCATCGACAGGGCCAAGCGGCTGGTGGAGCTGGGGAGGGACGTGGTCATCGTGCTCGACGGCATCACCCGGCTGGCCCGCGCCTACAACCTGGCCGCTCCGGCCAGCGGGCGGATCATGTCCGGGGGCATAGACGCCGCCGCCCTCTACCCGCCGAAGAAGTTCTTCGGTGCGGCCCGCAACATCGAAGAAGGCGGGTCGCTCACCATCCTGGCCACTGCCCTCGTCGAGACGGGCTCGCGCATGGACGAGCACATCTTCGAGGAGTTCAAGGGCACGGGCAACATGGAGCTGCGCCTCGACCGCAAGCTTGCCGAGCGCCGCCTGTACCCCGCCATCGACGTGAACGCCTCCTCCACCCGCCACGAGGAGCTCCTATTCGAGCGCACCCAGCTCCAGCAGGTCTGGAAGCTGCGCCGGGTGCTCAACGCCCTGGGCAGCGAGGGAAGCGCGGCGGCCGGTCTGGAGTTGCTGATGGAGAAGATCAAGACCACCAAGAGCAACGACGAGTTCCTGGCCGAGATCGCCAAGGGCCCGACGCCGCCCGTGTGATCGAACGACTCGAGAATGACGGAGCAATCATGAAGGCTGACATCCATCCCGACTACGTGGAGGCGACGGTGAGGTGCTCCTGTGGCAACTCGTTCACCACCCACGCCACCAAGGCCGACCTGCACGTGGAGCTGTGCAACGAGTGCCACCCCTTCTACACCGGCAAGCAGAAGCTGGTGGACACAGGTGGGCGGGTCGAGCGTTTCGAGCGCCGGTACGGTCAGCGGGCGAAGAAGAAGTAGCAGTCACCTCGACCCCACCGATCAACGACTCGGCCCGGCAATTCCGATAAGCACAGTCGACTCCGTCCGGCGCCAGGCGCTCCTGCAGGCAAAGCTGCGGGCCCTGGTAGCCGAGCACCGGGGCAAGCACTGGTCCGGTCCCGAGGACGACAGCGAAGCCGTGACGGGAACGTTCCCGGGCGGTGCCACGCTGCGGGCGGGTCGCGTCGGGTGGGTTCTGGCCGAGGACAAACCCGAGCGAGCGCTCGGTGGTGCGCTGGTCTGGTCACGGCGGCACGAGATCTCCGAGGTCCACGTGTTGGCCGAGAAGGCCACGGGACTCCTGGCTCGCCGCGCCGGCACCTTTGCCCAACCGCCACGCGTGTGGCGTGTCCACGGTCGCTCGCTGGCTGCGGCCGAGCCCGAGCCGCCGGTTTCAGAGCCCACTCTCCCTCCCGAGGCCGAGACCTTCGTGACCTTCCTCTCCGAGGCCGGCGTGGATCCGGTGATCGAACACGGTGTGCTGAGTGGTGAAGTACTCGGCTTGGAGGTCGCCCGAGTCATCGTCGACGAACTGGGTGTGTTTCTCGAAGTGGGCGTCGGCAAGCACGACCGCTATGCCCAGCGCCTCCTGAACCAGGACCGCCCGCCGCTCGAGACCCTGGTTGCCGCCGCCGATGCGGTGCGGGCGCTACGCACTCCCGAAGCGCCGGCTCACCAGGTGAACCAGCTGTCGCGGGAGCGCTGGCTGCGGTCGCTGCTGGTGGCCCACCCCACCGTGGTCGGAGCGGAGGCGCTGGCGCCCGTCCCTTCCCCCACGGCTCGATCCGACCTTCGCCAGTCCGTCCCCGCTCCAGCTGCCGGACTCGACACCGAGGGCAGGCCTGTTGTCGTTGTGTGTTCCACCGGCATTGACGTGGACCTCGTGCCCGCCGCTGCCGACGTGCGCCTCACCGACGGCCGTGGGGCGCGCCTGCTCCTCGCTGTGCCCGAAATCGACGACCATCCCCTCATCCGTGACCTGGCAGCAGCGCTGGCCGAGCCGGCCGACATCGTCGCCATCCCGGGCGACTGGCGCCGCCTGGCATGATCAACCCGCTTCTGTAGCCAAGGGCGGGGACCGCTGGGACCGTGACGCTCCGCTGGCGTGAGGAAGAAGGCGCGTACGTCCTCGAGTCCTCGTTTCCCTTCTTCGGCAAGCGAGGGCCGAGGATCGCGTCGTCCCGAGTCGAGGCCGGATGGCGACGAAAAAGAAGCGATGGGACTGGCAAGCCATCGTGGCAGTGACGTGGGATCTCGGCTACGACGGCGAACCTTCCCTCGCCCTGTGCATCCGCGGCGACCCGTGGGTCAAGGAACTGTCGTTGGCCGCTTGGCGCTGGGAGCTGTCGTGGGAAGCCTGTCGGGCGCTGCTCGAACCGGTCCGACCGCTCGTCGAACCGATGGGTGCTCGCGTCGAGAACCGTGACGAGCCGGCCACCCCACTGGTGGCACCTCGATCCCGAGGCGAAGCGACCGCCACGATGAGAGCAACCCCGGGCGACTTCGAGCCGATTAGACCTATGACACCCGCTGACCCCGCCCCTCCAGATCCAAGAGGGCATGTATGGCAAGGTCGAGGTCCAAAGCCTCACCGCTCCACCTGGACTCGCCGGTCTGCGGCCCGATATCGAGGCCAATGTCACGACTCGCCTGCTCCATGGCCCGCCCTGCGGGATCGACAAACACGGGACGGGCATGGACAGGCTTCCCGTCGGAGCGGCGGAACAAGAGCTCCCCGGCAGCGCCAGGCTCGATCGTGAAGCCTCCCTCGTGTACCAAGCGGTGATGTCGTCGACACAGCAAGACGAGGTTCGACAACTTGGTCTCGCCGCCTTCGGCCCAATGTTGGATGTGGTGTCCGTCGACGAAGCGGCGGTTGGAGCAGGCCGGAAAGCGGCACCCCTTGTCCCGGGCCTCCAGGGCCCGGCGGATGGCCGGCGGGATGGACCGTGTCCGGCGGCCCACGTCGAGGGTCTCCCCCGATGCTCCGTGGGCCATCGTCACGACGCCGGCGTCACAACCCAGGCGCAGAACCGTCTCCGCGGCGAGCGCAGGACCGTCGGCCAGCTCACAGCGACCGTGCGGACAACCGTGGGCCAAGGTGGCAGCATCGACGTGGACCACGACCTGATTCCGCTCGCCGCCGCTTCGACTCCTGGGTCCGGTGGCGAGTGCCATCTCCGCCATCACGACCAGAGCGTCGGCCTTTCGGGCTCCACTCGGGTCGCCGGTCGCAGGCCGGTCCTCGTCGGAGAACCACCCGGGTTTCACGTCAGCCGCTCCGCCTTGCGCGGAGGAGTCGCTATGGGCGTCTTCCGCGGAAGACTGCTTGTCTGAAGCCGTTCGCGACTCTTCCGCGGAAGAGTCGGCAATGGCCCGGAGGGCGGCCACCACGGCGGCGCCTTCCTCGGGTGCCAGTCGAGCCGAGATGATGAGGAAACCGTCGTCATCGTGATGCCAGCGCAGGTGGCGGCCGGAGTGATGACGGTTGGCATCGTCTAGCTCCTCGTCGCGGGTGGCTTGTCGGTAGGCGCGGGCCAGGCGCTCAACGTGTGCTGCGGTGGCTCCCTTGGCTAACTCAACCAGCTCTTCCTCGGTCTCCGGTGTGGCCACCCGGGTCAGGGCCCGGACCTTGGAGTAGCTGAGCGCACCTGAGCCGAAAGCAGCGGTGACAGCCGGCAGCTCGGGTAGGCGCCGGGCCACCCGAACGTGCTCGTGGGCGGAACTCATGGCAAGCCCACATTTCCAGTTGAGCCAATGGGCGCACGAGCGCACACCCCAGCCGCCCCAACCTTCCCGGCGGTCGAACTCACCGATGAGCAGCAGCCACCGACAGGTCCCGGCGGTCAAGTGGGCGCCCAGCTCACAGATCTCGGCTTCAAGGTATTCCAGCGTGGGGGCTTCAGGAGCCAAGGAATGAATGTCGGTCGTTATGGTGTCGAACATACGTTCGAGTATAGTGCAGGGCGAGGTTGCCGGGTGCGGCCCGAGGAGTGCGATACTGGCGCCACCGTTTCCGGGTCCTGAACGATCCGAACGCCCGACGACCGGCAATCTCTCGACGGTTAAGTCGTAAGCCCCTGGGCTTGGTCGGTTATAGACGTTGCTCGGCGCAAGGAAGATGCAAGGCTGTTGCTCACCGAAGGTCACGAACCGTTCAGGCTGGTGACGAGCGCGAAGCCCCGCCGCTCATACCATGCCCAATTGATGAAGCTGGAGGAAGGACTTGCCCACACGGCCCGAGTCCCATGAGATCAACTCGGCAGGAGATGCTCTGCTCCGCGTGACGACTCCACCGCAATGGGCACTGCGGGCACAGCATGAGAACGACTACGGGATCGACTACGAGGTCGAGATCTTCGGACCGGACCGCGAGTCACGCGCCGAGCTCTTCAAGGTTCAGCTGAAGTCTTCAGGGAACCTTGAGGAGGCCGAGACGGTTCGGCTCAACCTTGAGCTAGCAGAGCTTGACTACTGGAATCAGCTTCCATTGCCGGTCCTGATCGTGCTCGCGGATGTTCGGTTTCGTCGCCTCTGGGCCGCCTGGTCCACTGACCTCGATCCGCATCCAAGGCGCCAAGACCAGGTGACCAAGACTTTCCGCTTGGGCCCGTCCGATCGCTTTGGTGCTGAACGTGTGGACTCGCTTGAGAAGCGAGTGGTCGCCTGGCGAGCTTGGCGCAATCGGGACGTGGCCTTCCCGCTGGGGGTGGTTATCAAGAATGAGATGGGTCTAAACGGGGACGCCGCGGTTGCTGACGTCCGGGCGTGCCTTCGCCGAGCCCTCACTCCACCCACACCGTTGACTCTTCGCAATCGTTCCGTCAGCGGCATTGAGCTGCGAGTCGTGTGCGGAATGGAAGAAACGAGGTTCGCTACTCCGGGCGGCCGGGACCTGGTTATCGATGCACCCATCACCGACTGGTGGACAGGAGCGACCCCGGGAGATCTCCTGGCGTGTCTGGGGCTTGCGCTGTTCACTTCAGGCTGGACGCGTGAAGGGCGCTTCCCTCATCGAGCCCATTTGTGAGAACAGTCTCTGGCTCCAGCCACCCATGGCTCACGGGATGACCTCCGCGGTTCTCGGTGGCGGTCGCCCAGAGGTCGCCCTGCGTACCCTCGATGCGCTCCTTGGGGAAGGCGGAGAGGAACAGGACGAGAGCGCCTCCGTGATGCTCCTTGCGATGTTTGACGGGGCTTCCCGCGGCGCGGTCGACGCCGGCCTCGTGCGTGCGGCGGCAAGGCGGCACTACGAGCTTCAGCTTGCGCGAAACAACCACAGGAAGGCTGCAGTCGCTGCTTACAACCTAGGAAACCACCTCAGGTGCGCGGGTGAGTGTGAGGAGGCGTTGGCGTGGTTTGATGCCGCCGCCAACTCGGATCCGCAGTACCTCGATCGTTCCTACCTCCACCGCGAGCGAGCGAACTGCTCGTTCGAGTTGGGCGACTTCTCTCGAGCGGCTGACGAGTTCGAAGAGGCAATTAAGCTCGGCGACGACTTCCCCTGGCTGCCGCTCCTGTTCTCCGACGCCTTAACCGGCTGTGGCAGGTACCTCGAGTCGGCAGCGCAGTGCCAGCTCGCGATCGACTTGCCGGACCCGCTCGGCGCTGCGGCCCGGATGGCTAACCGTGCCAACATGCGGGCGGCGGAGCTCTTCGGCGAGGTACAGCACCGCGTCACGGATGTCTCCTTCGAACTTGGTTGGGAATCTGAGCCGTCGGAGGTCGATGGTGCGCTTGAACAGGACGCCACCATCGCCTTCGCCTGGCTGTTGAAGGCGCGACGAGCTGAAGATCCTCTCGAGGATCTCATCTGTGCTGCGGTCTTCAGTCGGTACGATCCGGCCGTTCTTGCCGCGGCCTCGTACCAAGCTCTCGTAGGAGGTGATGAGATCAAGGCGCATGATCTGATCACCCTTGGGCGTCGGCACGGCGGGCATCTATTCATAGAAGACCTACGAAATCTCTGCGCGGAGTCGCAGACCGAAGATCTATACCCATTAGCGTGCTCTATGTTCGACGATGCCGAAGCCGAGGCTAATGTCCCCACACTGATTCGAGTGCTCAGCGAGGAGGCTACTTGATGCCTCAGTGCCAGGCTTAGCCGCGACAACGCAACGACCGCCACAAGTCATCGGGAGTCCTCGGCAGTGCCTTCATCGTCCCAGGCAAACGGATCCTGCGCCGTCGTAGCGGAACGACGAATCCCCGAACGTCTGACGTCTCCGAGCACCCACGCCGCGAAGAGCTGGTGCTGGTGGTCCTGCGGTCGTGAAGCGAAGCTACCCCGTAGCTGCGGCTCGACATACCCCACCAAGTTGGTGGCGTATCGCTCCGCTCACTCTTCTGTCGTCGAGCAATCAAGGGCGGGTCATGTGAAGGTCTCAGGACGCGCTCGAGCGGACAGGATCGAACCCCCGCCCATCCCGCCTGAGGCGCCGCCTCGCATGCCAACCCGCTTCTGATAGCCAAGACGGTGCTCCTTCGGGTACCGGTTTGGCTACCAGAAGGGAGTCGGACAACGAGCGCGCGACGCTCAGCCCAGAGTGGATTTCGCTAGCTTGTCGAGCCTTGAGCGACGACAGCGGTTCGACGAGCGGTGAGGACGATGAAGAGGAGGGGGAGGCCGTCGACGTCCTGGTCGAGACCCCCAAGGGCAGCAGGAAGAAGTACGAGTACGACCACGAGCGCGGCGTCATGCGCCTCGACCGCAGGCTGGCCTCGGCCACGCTCTTCCCCGCCGACTACGGCTACGTCCTCGACACGACCGGCAGCGACGGGGAGGAGCTCGACGCCCTCGTGCTCGCAGACGAGCCCACCGCGCCCAACACCTTGGTGGCCGGGCGCGCCGTGGGTGTCTTCTGGCTCGAGACCGATGCCGGAGCGGAGGCCAAGATCATCGCCGTGCCCGACGGTGACCCCGTGTGGAAGGAGGTCGTGGACATCGATCACGTGCCGTCGCACCTGAAGGCGGAGATCGAGAACTTCTTCGAGGTCTACAAGCTGCTGGAGCCCACCCACCATCCGGCGTCGGGCGGCTTCGAGGGCAGGGACGCCGCCACCAAGGCCATCGCCGAGGCTCGCTCCCGCCACTCCGATACGTAGTCGACCGCAGCTGATCCAACCGGCCCGCCGGTAGCCTGTCGCCGTGCTCGAGCGTCTGCAGGGCCTGGAGGACGAATACGACCAGGTCGCGCAGCGACTGAACGATCCGGAGGTGCTCGCCGACCACCAGGCGGTACGGGTGGCGAGCCGGCGCCTCAAGGAGCTCGAGGCCGTCGTGGGAGTGTGTCGGCGCTACAGGGAGGTCCTCTCCGACCTGGAGACAGCCGAGGCGATGCTCGGAGAGGCCGGCGGCAACGACCGCGACCTCATGCGCTCGGAGATCGAGGAGCTGGAAGCGGCCAAGGCCGGCCTGGAGGATGAGCTCAAGGTGCTGCTGCTACCCAAGGACCCCAACGACGCCAAGAACGTCATCGTCGAGATCCGCGGCGCCGAGGGCGGGGAGGAGGCCAACCTCTTCGCCAAGGACCTGTTCGACATGTACGTGCGCTACGCCGACCAGAAGGGCTTCCGCCACGAGGTGCTGGGCGCCCACCCGTCGGAGAAGGGCGGTTTCAACGAGGTCAGCTTCCTGGTCAAGGGAGACGAGGTGTGGAGCCGCTTCAAGCACGAGGGCGGCCCCCACCGCGTCCAACGGGTGCCGGCCACCGAGTCCCAGGGCAGGATCCACACGTCCTCGGCCACGGTGACGGTGCTGCCCGAGGCCGAGGAGCTCGACGTCACCGTCGACCCGCACGAGCTGAAGGTGGACGTGTACCGCTCCACCGGGCCGGGCGGGCAGTCGGTGAACACCACCGACTCCGCTGTGCGGATCACCCACCTCCCCACCGGCATCGTGGTGAGCATGCAGGACGAGAAGAGCCAGCTCCAGAACAAGGCCCGGGCCATGCAGGTGCTCCGGGCCAGGCTGCTCCAGGCCGAGCAGGAACGTCAGGCCAGCGAGCAGTCGCAGCGGCGACGCAGCCAGGTGGGAGGGGGCGGGCGGTCGGAGAAGATCCGCACCTACAACTACAAGGAGAACCGGGTCACGGATCACCGGATAAACAAGACCATCTACAAGCTCGACAAGGTCCTGATGGGGGATCTCGACGAGTTCGTGGAGGCACTGATGGCCGACGAGCGGTCCCGCCAGCTGCGAGGAGAAGACGGTTGACGGGATCGGTGGGCCCCGCCGGAACCGAAGGCGCCGCTTCACCCGCCCGCCGGAGGAGGACCACCACGTGGCGCGCCCTGCTGGCCGTGGCGCGGGCCCGCCTCGGCTCGGCCTCCGAGGCTCGGCGCATCGTCGAGCGGGCGTCGGGCTACGAGGGCACGGAGTACCACTCGGGCCTCGACGAGGCGGTCACCTCGGGGCCTGCCGCCCACTTCGACGACATGCTGGTCCGCCGGCAGCGAGGTGAGCCGCTCCAGTACGTCCTCGGGGCATGGGGCTTCCGGTCGCTCGACCTCCTGGTGGACCGCAGGGTGCTCATACCCCGGCCGGAGACGGAGGTGGTGGTGGACGTAGCGCTGTCCGAGTTGCGCCGGATGGAGCAGGACCGGAGGGAACGCCACGAGGTCACCCCGCGCCA
>JADDQT010000199.1 GCA_016781225.1 Actinomycetota bacterium | reverse complement strand
TGATGTCGGTGACCCACACGACGTTCGGAGCCGGCGCCTGGAACTGGCGCTGCACGAGGTCGTCGTGCACCGCCGGCCCCGGCGTCTTGGTGTGCTTGCGGCACTTCTTGGTCGTGGTCGACCACACTCGCTGCTGGCGGCACAGCCGATGCACCCGGCGCTCGCCGACCTGGTGGCCGGCGGCCTCGAGCTCGTCGGCGATGAAGCGGTAGCCGAACTCGGGATCATCGGCGTGGACGTCGACGATGGCGTTGGTGAGGTGGGCGTCGGACCAGTCCCGCTCCGAGCACGGCTTGGATCGCCACTTGTAGAACGCTTGCGGCGAGAAGCCGAGGATCCCGCACGTCAGCCGCACCGGGACTCCGTCGGCGGCCAGTTCACGGACGAGCGGGAACATCATTTTGGGAGCGAGTCCTTGGCGAAATAGGCGGCAGCACGGCGGAGGATCTCGTTCTCCATCTCGAGGCGGCGCTTGTCGCGGCGAAGCTGCACCAGCTCGGACTGCTCGGCGGTGGTAAGCCCGTCGCGGATCCCCTCGTCGATGTCGGCCTGGCGCATCCAGCGCCGCACCGACTCGGGCGAGACGTCGAAGTCAGCGGCGACCTCGGCGACGGTCAGATCACCGCGACGAGCAACCGTGGCCACATCACGCTTGAACTCCGGCGGGAACTTCTTGGGCATGGTGACATCCTTCCTGCGAGCCGCAGCTCACACATGGAATGTCAACCAAACCCGCGGCAGACCCTGCTGTGCCTATGCCAACGCAAACTGACGGCCGCAGATGAGGCAGTGAACCGGCTTCGGCCAGTCAGCGGCAATCTTGAGCGGCTCCCAGGAGTGACAGGGCGGCTCCACCATGACCATGTCCGCGGGCTCGTGCAGGGCTGACGGGGGTTCCGGCTCGTCGTACGACATCGAGAACTTGACGAAGCTGTTTCGCTGACGACCAAGTGACCGGTTGAACTCGCCAGCGATCTCACGAATCGCGCCTCCGGCAACGCGCTCCTGCACGTATCGCAGCTGCTCAGTTGTCCACCAGTGGTCCGGCGGCGCCGTCTCACCGCAGTACGGACACCAGTACACGGCGGGATCAACCGCGCCATCTGGCCGCTCGCCGGTCGGGCCGTGATGCCACTTGAACTGGCGCTCACAGGATGGACACTCGCGCCGGAGGAAGCCGTCATCGAGTGGAAGCTCGACCGAGTAGCTCATCAGTCCACCAAGCTCAAGAAGAGGTCTTCCGCTACGGGATCGCCGTCCTCGGTCCTCGCCGTTACGCGGATGTCGAAGTGGTCGCGGCCACGGCCGCCCATCGATTTCGAGGTGACCAGCTTGGCGCTCTTTCCAGCGGGTAATCTGGCGAGCGGCAGTTCGTCGCTCAGAACGTGGAAGTTCCCTGCCTCGGGTGGGAACTCGAGTTCACGTCGAACACCGGCTCCGTACCCAGGTTGATGATCTCCAGCCGGCCGCCGTTCGACCGATCGTGGTGCCGAAGGTCCAGCCGAACGCGGGTTTGCGTTGCCGCTGACGGCACGCGCTTGCCGAGCGGAAGTCCGCCTCCGGGCGCAGCTGGCGCCGAGAAGTCCCCGGCACGGAGCCAATCCTCTCCGCTGAGGTCGACCGCGCAGCCAGCTGTCGCCAGCCGTTGCGCCAGTTCCTTCCGCCGGGTCGGCGAGGTGTCGAGTCGGACGGCATGGCGACCGGTGACATCGCTGAACGGACGAACGTCCCGGAGTTCAACGAGGATGGCGCGGTCCTGTCCCGGCCCATTGCCATGCCGGCTTCGAAGAGCACATTTGGCCGTGCTTGCGCGGCCGGTTGGGTTTCGGGGTCGTTGGTGCCGTGTCCATACTCCGTTCGGAGGTACGCAATCTCGTCGGGTGTCATCAGCACGACGACGGCCTGAGCTCGCTCAAACGCGGCGTCGAGGATCTCACCGATATAGGGAGAGCCCTTGCCCGTCGCCTGAACTGCCTGCGCCCACTCGATGGGACGAAGTCCGATCGCTCTCAGGAACTCAAACATGGCGTCGCGCGCGCCCGCGTTTCTCCCATGTACGACGAAGACGCGGGACGACTTGGGCTCGGTGGCCACGTCCCCACTGTACCGCTGCTCGAACGAGTGTTCGTGGACGTTCGCCGACTCCAAGTTCGTAAGCTCAGCAAGCATCTGCCGCAAGACCGTCGTCTTGATCCTGAGCTCTGCTTCGAGCGCTCGATACAACTCGCGGTTCGGAACCCGGTCCTCCACGAGCGATATCAGTCGCGGCGTCTGAAGCCTGACGATGACGTCCTCGCCGTCGACTCCCCACTCGAGCGCTCTCTCGACCTCTGCCATCCAGGCAAGGAACTGCTGCCTGAATGTGCGGTTCGCCTCCGGCTGTGGCCCGACGCCGTGGACGTGGAGATTCTGCGCTTGGCTCAGGAGCTCATTGAGCCGCGCGACGAAGACCGCCTCGTCGACTTTGAGTCGGACCTCGCGTCGCGACATCAGATCGGCCTAGCTGGACCCGAGCACAGCCGGATGTCGGCCTGCGCCAACCGGATCAACCTTGAGCGGCGTCGCGGCACTTGCGGCAGCGCTCTTCTCGGACTGGCCGACCGGCACGTTGTCGCCGCACCGTCGGGAACTCTCTGCCGGGCTTGACCTTGCCGCAGGAGACGCACCTCACTTCTGCATCACGAGTGGCCAACGCGCCGGCCGTCGGGTAGCCCTTGCCGGGATGGTCAGGGTGCCGGTCGGTGGTCGCAATCCGAACGCCAAACCGCTTCTGTACTGCTTGTCGCGACCGCCCGAGGCGTTCGGCAATGTTTTCCCACGTCGCGCCCGCGGCACGAGCTCGAGCAACCTCTATGGCGAGCAGCTCGTCAGCAAGTCCGGCCATGCGGCCCGCAGTCCCAACAGCGTGGAGCGCGGTCTCCAGCACCCCTGTCCTCCTTCCGGTGTCGTTTGTCAGCGAATGTTACGTCGGCCGGAATAGCGTGGTAGACCGCTCTACTACAGGGCGGACTCTGGGGGTCTGGCCGGACAACTGCCCGGACAAAAGCCCAGCTCACAGGGCTGAAGATCACCAGATGGACGGCCTTGACCGCCTTGCCAAGGTGAGGGTCGCGGGTTCGAATCCCGTCGTCCGCTCCATCCAACCGGTGCTCGCTGGCGCGACTGGGACTACTTCCTGGAAATCGAACGGTCCATGGACGCTCTCGTACTCGTTGAACGCCACGAGCCCTCTCATCTTCCCGAGCAGGAAGTCCATCGGGATGCCAAGCCCCCTAGCCCCGTTCTCTGGCCGGTGGCGTGACGACTCCCAGCATCCGCCGGAGCGAGCTATGCCGCGGAAGCGTCGTGCGTACCGAAATGGCGAGTTCCAACCTCGACGTCGCTGGCGAGGATCGCCGTGAGGAGCTCGTCAAGGCGACGAGCGAAGTCCCAAGGCAACCAGCGTTCGCCGCATGCCTGGCATTCCTCCATGGGAACTTCGAGCACGACGGCGACCTTGCCGTCTCGCTCGGCCAGCTTGGCCTGCTTGACCGGCCGCCGATCGCCTTGGTCGCAGTGTTCGCACCTCATCAGCGCCTCCACGGTAGTCCGACGACCACAGGCCAGGATCGGGTTCGTACACGCTGACGACGCGTTCTTCGCGGCGAAGTTCGTCGACCAGGACGACGACATGAAGAGGACGCTTCCACTCGACGACGAGAAGCAGCTCCTTCAGCGAGCCCGCCTCCCGAATGCTCTCCTCGATGACCTCGGCCTGCTGAAGCGCGATGTCGAACTCCCCCGAAGGTGCAGTCGAGCAGTCTGAGTTTGTCGAAGGCGTGCTCGCTGACGAGCTTGGGGTGTCGCCACGCCTTGGGTCGGGGAAGAGGCTCCGGCACAGCATCCATGGTCGCGGGAAGTCCGGAGGCTGTGTGAGATAGGCCATCGCTCCGATCAGATGCCCATCTCCCGCGAGGACTTGAGGTCGACGGCGCCAGATGGACGGCGTCGTACAGCGGTCCACGACGGACTTTGTGACGAACAGGATGGCCGACTTCCGATCGGGACGGGCGGGTCGAGGGCAGCAGCGTTCAGGAGACGGACGTGAGGGTGCCGTGGGCGAGGAATCGACGAGTGCTGCCGAGGCACGTCTGCAGGAGGATGCGGCGCGCCGAAGGGTCCGTGCCGTAGATCGTCGTACTGGGTGCCTTGGTGCCGACGACCTGCCTGGAGGTGATGGTGTAGGTGAACGAGACCCCCACCCGGCTCGTCACCACGACCGGATCCCCCTCAACTAGTGCCGTGACCGCCAACGTTCGGCG
>JADDQT010000198.1:3879-4334 GCA_016781225.1 Actinomycetota bacterium | reverse complement strand
CTCCTGGAGCGCCTCAACCAGCTCACCCGCGGCGACTGCACCACCCGCAACCGCCGCAAGGCGGCCGAGCTGGCCGAGCGCATGGACCGGCTGGAGGAGGACATCGCCAGGCTCCGGGAGAAGGAGGAGCTGGCGGCCATCCGGCCCGAGCTCGACGGCCGCCAGGTGATGGAGCAGCTCGGGGTGGGGCCCGGCAGGGTGGTGGGCGAGGCGCTTTCATACCTGCTCGAGATCCGTATGGAGGAGGGTCCTATCGGTGAGGAGGAGTCCCGCCACCGGCTCGACCAATGGTGGAAGTCACGCCAGGAGTCAGGCCAGCAGTAGGGCCCATACCGCATCGACGTCGCTCAGGTCCTCCATCACGTGGTCGGCGCCGGACCGGCGCAGCTCGTCGACCGAGAACCGCCCGGTGCCCACGAGCAGGCAGCTGGCGCCGGCGGCCCGGGCGCAGGCGA
>JADDQT010000198.1:0-3835 GCA_016781225.1 Actinomycetota bacterium | reverse complement strand
CAAGCCAGCCCCCGCAGGCGGCGGGCGCGCTCCACGGCCAGCGGAACGAGCTCCTCGCGGTCGGACCGGTCGCTGCCGAAGGCCCCCACGCCGAGATCGAGCCACCGGTCGAGACCGAACGCCCGCACCTTGACGCCGGCGTTGGCCTCGATGTTACCGGTGAGCACCGACTGGACCACCGACGGAGTGGCGTGACCGCAGGCGAGAATCTGCTCCACGCCGGGAAGGACGCGGCCCCTTGTCCGCAGCGAAGGGGCCGCAGCGGCCAGGGTGGCCTCGAGCCGCTCGAGCACCACCGGAAGGCAGTCCCGGGCCTCGTGCTCGTCCAGCCCGGCGAAGGCCATTATTTCCAGAGCGATGGACGGGTCGGTCTTGCCGCTCATGGCCACGCGGTGGGGCCCGGGATGGCGTCCGATGACGGCTTCGACGGCGGTGTCGAACGACTCGGCGGTCGTGCCACCGGCGTCCAGCAGGGTGCCGTCCACGTCCCAGAGGACCAGCCGGTCGACGGTGAGGGAACGGCGTTCCCTCAGAAGCCCTCCTTGCGGGCCCGCACGATGAGGGCCCGGGGCAGGAAGCGCGAGGCTGGATGATGGGCCAGATGCGGAGGTCCTCGCACCGGTTCGGGTTCGATCACGGTGTCGATGCGGTAGCCGGAGCGCACCAGCCCCACCAGGAGGTCGGCAAGGGTGTGGTGGTGCAGCTCGACGATCTCCCCGCTGCGCTGCTCGCTGGAGGTGGCACGGTCGAAGTACGAGCGGGCGATCACGGGCGGGCGCTGCACGTCGTTGTCGTCGAAGATGTCGTACACCGGGTGGCGCAGGCTGAACACCAGGGAACCCCCGACCTTGAGGACCCGGTGAGCCTGGCGGAACACCCGCTCCACGTCCCTGCCGTAGGTGAGGGCGTAGGCGCTGAACACGAGGTCGACGGAATCGACGCGAAGGAAGGCCAGGTCGGCCAGGTCGCTTCGGCGGAGCTCCACTCGTACCCTTTCGCGCTCGCACAGCCGCTTGGCGGCGTCGATCATCTCGGGGGAGAAGTCCACGCCGATGGCAGTGGCCCCCTGGCGGGCAAAAGCGATCGACCGCTGCGCCCGTCCGCAACCCAGCTCGAGGACCCGCTTGCCCTTGAGGTCCCCGAGGAGGTGGAAGTCGTCCTCGGTGCCCACGTCGGGGCCGTAGGAGACGACGTCGGTGGGGATGCCGGACGTACCAGGGCCGAAGCTCACGGGGAAATCTTGGTACATCCGGGGACGCTAGGAGCCCGAGGCGAAATCCTCCACCAGGCTGCGGGCCTCCTCGTCCCGGTACTGCACCGGGGGCGACTTCATGAAGTAGGCGGACGGCCCGTCCAGCGGGCCGCCGATGCCGCGGTCCCGAGCGATCTTGATGCAGCGCACGGCGTCGATCACCACGCCCGCCGAGTTGGGGGAGTCCCACACCTCCAGCTTGAGCTCCACGTTGAGCGGCACGTCACCGAAGCCGCGGCCTTCGAGGCGGATGTAGGCCCACTTGCGGTCGTCGAGCCAGCTGACGTGGTCCGAAGGCCCGATGTGGACGTCGTCGGCGGCGATGCCGTTGTCCAGCTGGGAGGTGACGGCCTGGGTCTTGGACACCTTCTTGGACTCGAGCCTGGTGCGCTCCAGCATGTTCTTGAAGTCCATGTTCCCGCCCACGTTGAGCTGGTACGTGCGGTCGAGCACCATGCCGCGGTCCTCGAACAGCCGGGCCAGGACGCGGTGCACGATGGTGGCCCCGACCTGGCTCTTGATGTCGTCGCCGACGATGGGCACCCCCGCAGCCTCGAAGCGCCGGGCCCAGTCGGGGTCACTGGCGATGAAGACGGGGATGGCGTTCACGAATCCGACGCCCGCCTCGAGGCAGGCCTCGGCGTAGTGGCGCTGGGCCAGCTCCGAGCCCACCGGCAGGTACGACACCAAGACGTCGGCACCGCTCTTCCGGAGGCACTCGACCACGTCGACCGCCTCGGCCGGCGACTCCTCCACGGTCTCCCGGTAGTACTGGCCGAGGCCGTCGAGGGTCGGACCCCGCTGCACGGTGACCCCCAGCTCCCCCACCGGGGCGAAGCGGAGGGTGTTGTTCTGCCCGGCGTGGATGGCCTTGCCCAGGTCGAGCCCGACCTTGGATGCGTCCACGTCAAAGGCAGCCACGAAGTCGAGATCACCCACGTGGTAGCCGCCGAGGACCACATGCATCAGGCCCGGGACCTCCTCGGACGGATCGGCCTCTCGGTAGTACTCGACCCCTTGGACGAGGGAGCTGGCGCAGTTGCCCACCCCGGCGATGGCGACTCGGATCTTGTTCATGTGCTGCCCTCTCTTTCGGCGGCGATCAGTTGGTCCAACCACGAGATGTCTCGTTCGGTGATCTCGGTGCGGTGCTCGGCCAGCGAGCGGGCGTAGGCGTCGAGGCGCTCACGACCGGTCCGGGCCGACGTGCGGGTCTTGGCCAACCGCTCCACCAGCTGGGCCCGGCGGCGCTCGAGCAGGCTGAGGCGGGCCTCGGCCGGAAGGTAACGGGCGAACACCAGTCTGAGGCCGAAGCCCCGCTCGTCGTCGGCCGACGGCCCCCGGGCGGCGAGCAGCTCCTCGAAGAGACCCTCGCCCCGCTCGGTGATTCGGTAGACCTTCTTGGCCCTCCTGGCGGTCGACCCCGGTGCCGACCCGCCCGCTCGCCCTTGGGGCTGTCGAGCCTGGCGAGGATTGCGCACCTGGCGGGCCGTGGTCTCCCGACGAGCCCGAAAGGCGGCGATCTCGCCTCCGAGCGAGCCGGTCATGGGGATGGGGGCCGTCTCCGGAGCGAGGCTTGGGTCCTCGATTCCGTCCTCGCCGGTCAGGTTCCCGTTCCCGCCCGTCACGTCTGCTCCGGACCGGTCAGGTTCGACTGCCTCCAGAGCGCCTGCTGCCTGCAGGCGCTTCAGGGCCGGGTAGAGGGAGCCGAAGGACACGCTCGACAGGGGCCCCAACGCATCGGCCAGGCGCTTCTTCAGCTCGTAGCCGTGGAGCGGCTGCTCCTTCAGTACGCCGAGGATGGCGAGTTCCAGCACGGGGCTCCCGTTGTGGGCTCTAGAGGGTGACTCTGTCGTTGCGGGCTGTGTCGTTGACTGGGCGTTGCGGGCTCTGGAAGCTGTCTGCTCAGCTGTATCGGCTGGATATGCCGATGCAGGTCCGCATGTATCGACCCGATATATCGAGCAGAGTATGTAGCGACTGAACCGGCCACGTCAAGGTGCGAGCCGCTACCCTGAACCTCCGTGAGTTCCCGGCCCGATTTCGTGCCCGGTGCCACCTCGTCCGACGGGCTCCCTGCTCAGGTCGACTACCGGCTCACCCGCAACGCAGTCCTGAGCCAGTTCCACCGGGGGCGACTCTCGAAGCTCGACGTCTGTGACGCCCATCCCGAGCTGCTTCGCGTGGCCCGCACGCTCGGACGCCCAACCGGCGAAACCTGTCCCATATGTGAGTCGACGCCTCTGGTCCACGTGTCGTATGCCTTCGGGCGCCACCTGTCGCCGGGTGGCTCTCATTTCGCCGACACCGCGGAGCTGTCCAAGCTGAGCCGCCGAGCCGGGGAGCTGGCGTGCTACGTGGTCGAGGTGTGCCCGGCGTGCTCCTGGAACCACTTGGTGCGCACGTTCGCCGTGGGTCCACGACGTCGAACGACGGCTGGGCGCTGATTCTCACAGGACCCGACCAACGCCTTGGCGCGGCCGCGGCTGCGGCTACGGTGGCCGTGACGTCGACCGGGGACGTGGTCCTGCTGGCCGTCCTGCTCGGGCTTGCGTCCGGTGACCTGGTGGCCGCCGCCGCCGT
>JADDQT010000442.1 GCA_016781225.1 Actinomycetota bacterium | reverse complement strand
CCTCTTCCCGCCGGGCGAGCGAGGCGTGGTCGGGCCGCCCGTCGGGGCCGAGCGCCACCACCTCTCCCTCCAGGACCACGGCCACCGCACCGAGCGCCCGTCCGAGCAACCGCAGCTCGGGGTATTGGGTGGTCGCCTCTCCTGCGCCGGTGAGAACTCGTAAGCGCCCGCCCTCGGACGCCACGAGGACCCGACGTGTGCCGAGGGTGGCCTCGAACGACCACGCCTCCTCGTCGGAGGGAAGGCCGTCCACGGGCAGCTCGAGCGGACGCAGGTCGGTGGGCATGGGCTCGCGGCCCGGGTCATCGGGTGGATCCATGCGGTGCATCATCCAGTTCTTGCCGTCGGTGCGGAACAGCACGTAGCGGCCCCGGACCCGCCGCCCGTGGATGGTCACCATCACCTCGCGCTCGTCCCACTTGTGGCACTCGTAGGTGCCGCCGTCCCAGAGCACGACCTTGCCGCCTCCGTACTCGCCCTCGGGGATATGGCCCTCGAAGTCGATGTAGGAGAGCGGGTGGTCCTCGGTGTGCACGGCCAGGTGGTTGACCCGTGGGTCCGGCGGGATGCCCTTGGGCACCGCCCAGGAGACGAGCACGCCGTCGCGCTCCAGGCGGAAGTCCCAGTGCAATGCGGTTGCATGGTGCTCCTGGACCACGAACCGGGCACCCGGCTCGTCGGCGCGCTCGTTGCCGGAGGGCTCGGGTGTACGCACGAAGTCCCGCATGGAGCGGTACTGGTCCAGGGGATTCCTGCCCGCTTCACTCATCGGTCCGCGGTTTACCATGGCGGCGGTCATGGAGGTGCTCGTGGGGACGGCGGCAGGCGTGATCGACGCCGGGTCCGGACGGGTGGTTGCCCTCGGCGGTGAGGACGTGGGCACCATGGCCGGGGGATGGGCCGTGGTCGACGGCCGGCGACTCGTCGCTCTCGACGGCCCAGTTCTGGACGGCCCGGCCCTGGACGGCGAAGCGGGGACGACCCTCGATGGGCCCCGGATCACCTGCCTGGACTCCCGGCCGGGTGACGAGCCCATCGTGGGCACGGCCGAGGCTCACCTGTACCGGATGGGAGGGGAGCCGAGCCTGGTCGAGGCATTCGAGCGGGCCGAGAGCCGGAGCCGTTGGTACACGCCCTGGGGGGGCCCGGCCGACGTCCGATCGGTGTGCACTGCCCCGTCCGGCACCATCCTGGTGAACGTCCACGTGGGAGGGATCCTGCGCTCCGACGACGGCGGTGGCAGCTGGCGGCCCAC
>JADDQT010000027.1 GCA_016781225.1 Actinomycetota bacterium | reverse complement strand
TCCCTCAGACTGGGTCGACCGCCGGCAGCCGTCGGGCGCCGGACGCGAGGAAGGCATTCACATGAGCCAGGCCATGACCGTGCCCGCGGTTCGAGCGCGCAAGGTGCCGTCGGGCGTCGGGCGGGAGGGGATCGGGGTCGAGCCCTTGGTGATGGTCACCGCGTACGACACGCCGACCGCTCGCATCGCCGACAGCGCCGGGGTCGACCTCATCCTCGTGGGGGATTCGGTGGCCATGGTGGTGCTCGGCTACGACGACACCCTTCACGTGACCATCGAGGACATGGTCCACCACACGGCCGCCGTAGGCAGGGCGGAGACTCGGGCGCTGGTGATCGCCGACCTGCCATGGCTCAGCTATCACCTGAGCCCCCAGGAGACCGTGCGCAATGCCGGTCGCCTGCTCCGGGCCGGAGCTCGGGCGGTGAAGCTGGAGGGAGGCCGCAAGCGGCTTCCGATGGTGTCCGCCCTGGTGGACGCGGAGATACCCGTGATGGGCCATGTGGGCCTGACGCCGCAGTCAGTGCACGTCACGGGCGGTTACCGCGTGCAGGCCCGTGAGCCCGAAGCCGCCGAGGCGGTCGTGACCGACGCTGTGGCCCTGGCCGCCGCCGGCTGCTTCGCCATCGTGGTGGAGAGCGTTCCCGACTCGGTGGCTCGCGCCGTCACCGAGTCGGTGGCCGTGCCCACCATCGGCATCGGTGCCGGCCCCGCGTGCGACGGCCAGGTGCTGGTCCTGCACGACCTGCTCGGCATGGACGAGGGCGCCGCTCCCAGGTTCGTGCGCCGCTACGCCCACCTGGAGGCCGACGCCGTGGCCGCGGTGGCCGCCTATGCCGCCGACGTTCGTAGCCGGCGCTTCCCGTCCGACGACGAGACCTATCACCTGCTGGGCGACGCCTCGGGCTCGGCCTCCCATCCGCCGAGTGAGGCCACGCCGCTGACGAGGCCCCGAGGCGGCACCGGCGACCGCCGCGCCGGCTGACGTGGCTCTCGCCGCCGTTACCAGGGTCCTCGAGACCAGGTGGGGCGTCCGGCTCCTGCACTGGGCGGTGGTCGCGCTCATGGTCGGAGGCCTTGCGGCGTGCGTCGCCACCGGCGCCAACCGCCCGCCCGACCCCCGCCTGGAGGGGAGGCAGTCACGTGTCCCCGGCTTCACGGAGGTGGCGTTCGACGTCCGGCCCGCGCCGGGAACGGCCCAGAGCGCCGGCCCGTACTGCGCCCTGCTGGCCGAGACCCCGGCGCAGGTGCAACGCGGCCTCATGGGCCGGCGGGACCTCGCCGGCTACGACGGGATGGTCTTCCGCTTCTCCGAGGACAACAGTCTGGGCTTCTACATGCGCGACGTGCCCGTGCCGCTCACGGTGGCGTGGTTCGACGCCTCCGGACGGTTCGTGGACTCGGCCGACATGGCCACCTGCCCAGATCAGAACTGCCCCACCTATGACCCGGCGGGGCCTTACCGCTTCGCTCTGGAGGTCTTGAGCGGGGGCCTCGGGCGCCTGGGGGTGGGCCCGGGGTCCACCATCGAGGTCGGCGGCGCCTGCAAGGACGCCTGAGCCGCACCCGGCTGTCACACCCTCTGGCCATACTGCGAGGCATGGGTCGTCGCCGTTCCTCTTGGCTAGCATGGTCGAGTCGTTCCCTAAGCCCTGCCCCGTCCGTCGGGGCCCCGGTCGTGAGGGACCGGGTCCACAGGGAGGTATCCCACGCTCATGCGGCCCTACGAGGTCATGTTCATACTCGACGCCAGCTTGGAAGAGGACGCCATCCAGGCCGTCGTCGACCGGGCAACCGATCTCATCTCCAAGGATGGCGGGTCCGCGGACCGGGTCGATCACTGGGGCCGGCGCCGTCTGGCCTACGAGATCGACCACCGCTCCGAGGGGTACTACGTGCTCATCGAGGCCACGGCAGAGCCCGCGGTCGTCACCGAGCTGGACCGGATGCTCTCCCTCGCCGACGAGGTCATGCGCCACAAGGTCATTCGTATCCCGCCCGAGGCCGCGGCCAAGGCCGCCCGGCGGAGCTCGGTGGGGGCGGCCGGGGCTTCGGAGGTTCCGCAGCCGGTCGTGGCGAACACGCGTGAAAGAGAGTTGAGATGAGCAATGGCAACAGTGTCTCCCTGGTAGGCAACATCACCCGGGATCCGGAACTGCGGTTCACCCCCAGCGGGCAGGCCACGGCCAGCTTCGGGTTGGCGGTGAACCGGCGCTGGCAGGACCGCCAGTCAGGCGAGTGGCAGGAGGCCACGTCGTTCTTCGACGTCGTGTGCTGGCGGGAGATGGCCGAGAACGTGAGCGAGTCGCTGGCACGGGGTTCGAGGGTCGTGGTCACCGGCCGCCTCGAGCAGCGGTCCTGGGAGAACCAGGAGGGCGAGAAGCGCTCCAAGATCGAAGTCGTCGCCGACGACATTGGCCCGAGCCTGCGCTGGGCCACCGCTACGGTGACGAAGAACGAGCGTCGCGCCCCGGGCGAGGGTGGCTCCAATCGCCCACCGAGGGACGACGGGCCCCGCAACGTCCCCGTTCGGGAACCGGCTGGTGGCGGCTACGACGAGGAGCCCTTCTAGTGCCCCGCGGCAACGACCGGAACAGCAACAAGCGCGCTCCGAGGACCAAGGAGGTCGGTCGCCGAGGCGGCAGGAAGAAGGTCTGCGTCTACTGCACCGAGCGCCTGTGGGTGGACTACAAGGACGTCAACATTCTGCGCCGGTTCCAGTCGGACCGGGGCAAGATCAAGGCCCGGCGGGTCACCGGCAACTGCACCCAGCACCATCGAGACGTGGCCATCGCCATCAAGACCGCACGCGAGCTGGCCCTCCTGCCGTACCTGCAGCGAACGGTCGTGGAACGGGCCGGGGGGCGGTCGCTGCGCGTCGGTGGGCCGTCGGACCGGGGCGGGCGCCCCGGTCCCCCTCGTCCGTCGGCGGAGTCCTCCGACCCCGGTGCACCGGCGGGGGCCTCCGAGGCAGGCCTCGGCGGAGAGCCCGGGGACCTCGAGGACCTGGGAGCGTCGGACCTCGAGGTGCCGGATCCGAGCGACCTAACCGAGCCGGTCTCGTGACCGTCGCCGCTATTGGACGGCGCGGCCGATGAACGTCGTGCTCAGGGCCGACGTAGATGGCGTGGGCAAGAAGGGCGACATGCTCCAGGTGGCCGACGGCTTTGCCCGCAACTACCTGATTCCCAAGGGACGTGCCATCCCGGCCACGGCCGGGGTGCAGGCCCAGGCCGCCGTCATGCGGCGCTCGGCGGCGGCCAGAGAAGCCAGGGAGCGCGAGCAGTCCGAGAGCGTGGCCCGCAAGCTGGTGCCAATGGTCATCCGGATCCCGGCCAAGGCCGGCCCGGAGGGCCGGCTGTTCGGCTCCGTGTCCCCGTCCGACATCGCCGAGGCGGTCGCGGACCAGAGCGAGACGGTGCTGGACAGGCGGTCACTGCAGATCGAGGAGCCCATCCGATCGCTCGGAGCACACGAGGTCGGGGTCAAGCTCGCCGGCGGCGTGGAGTTCGTGCTCAACGTGGAGGTAGTGAAGGGCTGACTTTGGAGGGGGGCGTGCGGCCGTCCTCCGGTCGGCGAGGGGTGTCACAGCGTCTGAGTAGGCTGCGAACTCATGTTCGCCTGTGGACGAGAGGCACGGCGGTCCACGGGGTATTCCCCAGCAAACGCCCCTAGCGATCAACAGGCCTTCGGCACTTGGCTGGCTGATTAGCAATGGTCCGCTCCCTCGACGACGCCCGCCGCCAAGCCGCCACCGCCCGAGGGCGCATCCCACCGCACGACCTTCAAGCCGAGGAATCCCTGCTCGGCGCCATGCTGTTGTCCCGCGACGCCATCGTGGAAGCCGTCCAGATCTGCACCGGCGAGGACTTCTACAAGCCGGCTCACGGCCACGTGTTCGAGGCGGTGTGCTCGCTCTACGGCCAGGGCGAGCCGGCCGACCCCGTCACCGTCGCCGACGAGCTGCGCCGGGCCGATCTCCTGGAGCCCATCGGCGGGCTGGCCACCCTGGTGTCGCTCCAGGCCAACACCCCGGCCACCTCCAACGCCCGCCGTTACGCCCAAATCGTGGAGGAGCACGCCCTGCTGCGGCGGCTCATCGGGGTGGCCGGCGAGATAGCCGAGCTCGGCTACGAGCTGCCCGAGGACGTGAGCGCCGCCGTCGACCGAGCCGAGTCCCTGGTATTCGAGGTCGCCCAGCGGCGGGTCACCACCACCACCCGCCCTCTGCGGGAGCTCCTCGCCGACCAGCTCGACCGTCTGGAGGCGCTCTACGAGCGGGGCGAGTCCATCACCGGGATACCCAGCGGTTACACCGAGCTGGACGAGATGCTTGCCGGCTTCCAGCCGTCCAACCTCATCATCGTCGGCGCCAGGCCAAGCATGGGAAAGTGCGCCGCTCACGACACCCGTGTCGTCCATCCCGCAAGCGGCGCAGTCACCACACTCGCCGAGCTCCACATGCGGGGCACGGCTGGCGAGGACGTCGAGGTGCTCAGTCTGGGTGCGGACCAGCGGCTGCGGATCTCGCGGCCGTCGACGTTCGTGGACGACGGCGTCAAGCCGGTGTACCGGGTGCGAACGCGGCTCGGACGGGAGGTGCGCGTCACGTTGAGCCACCCCTTCCTCACGCCCACCGGCTGGCGTCCTCTGGCCGACATCGCCGTAGGCACCCGCATCGCAGTCCCCCGCGCCCTGCCGGTCGAGGGGTCCGACCCCTTGCCGGAGGCCGAGATCGTGCTGCTGGCCTACCTCCTGGGGGACGGCGGCCTCACCGGCAGCTCGCCACGGCTCACCACCACGTCTCCTGCCGTGCTGGCTGACGCCACCCGCTGTGCCGCGGCCCTTGGCGTGAGCGTGGTTCTGGACAGGGCCGTCGATCGTGCGCCGACGTACCGGCTGGTGACCCCGCGGGGACAGCCCAATCCACTCACCCAGGTCCTCTGCGGTCACCGGGTGATGGGCAAGAGCGCTCACCAGAAGAGCGTGCCCGAGGCGGTTTTCCGCCTTCCGAGAAAGCAGCTTGGGCTCTTTCTCAGCCGGCTCTTCGCCACGGACGGTTCTGCGTGGTGGACCGACAGTGGCCGGGGCTACGGCCGAATCAGCTACAGCAGCGTTTCCAGCCGGCTCATCCATGACGTCCAGCACTTGCTCCTGCGTTTCGGGCTCAATGCCCGCATCCGGCGCCGTCTGGTGCTCTACCGGGGTGAGCGCCGGCCTGCCTTCGAGCTCCAGATCATGGGGGCGGAGGAGATCTGCCGCTTTGCCGAGGAGATCGGGATCTTCGCCAAGGAAAGCGCCCTCGACCGCCTCGTGGCCGAGGTGTGCCACAAGGCGAAGGGGTACACCCGGGACTCCCTGCCGGTCGAGATCCGGGAACAGGTCCTCGCCGCCAAGGGCCAACGCTCCTGGAGCAGCATCTCCTCAGCAGCAGGGAAGCCGGTCAGCCACAACTGGCATGCCGGTGCTCGCTCCCCCCGGCGTGAGACGGTGAGCGTGCTGGCTGGAGTTCTCGGCGACGAAGCCCTCGACGAGTGGTCGTCCTCGGACATCTATTGGGACACCGTGGTCTCGATCGGCTACGACGGCGACGAGCAGGTCTACGACCTGACCGTGCCCGGCGACCACAACTTCGTCGCCGCCGACATCTTTTTGCACAACACCGCCCTTGCCCTTGGAATCGCTGCCCACGCGGCCATGGACGCGCAGGTGCCGGTGCTGCTCTTCTCCCTCGAGATGAGCCACCTCGAGATCACCCAGCGCCTGCTGTGCTCGGAGGCACGGGTCGACGCCCAGCGGATGCGCACGGGGAAGCTGCACGAGTCGGACTGGTCGAAGGTCGCCCACGCGATGGGCCGGCTGGGGGAGGCCCCGGTCTTCATCGATGACAACCCCAACATCACGGTGATGGACATCAGGGCCAAAGCCCGCCGGCAGAAGGCCAGGGAGGGGCTGGGCCTGGTCATCGTCGACTACCTCCAACTCATGTCCAGCCGAGCAAGGGTAGAGAACCGCCAGCTCGAGGTCTCCGAGATCAGCCGCAACCTCAAGATCCTGGCCCGCGAGCTGGAAGTCCCGGTCATTGCCCTGTCGCAGCTGTCCCGCAATCTGGAGGCTCGCTCTGACAAGCGTCCGGTGCTGGCCGACCTACGCGAGTCCGGATGCATGCCGGCCGCCACCCGCCTGACGAGGGCGGACACGGGTGAAGAGGTGACTCTCGGCGAGTTGGTCCTCAGCCAGGAGCAGCCCCTGGTCTGGTCCCTCGACGACAGGTGGCGACTCACACCTCAGCGGTTGACGAGAACGTTCCCTTCCGGCGTCCGTCCGGTGTTCCGGCTCCGCTTGCTTTCGGGCTACGAGGTGGATGCCACAGCCAACCATCCGTTTCGAACGGTAAAGGGGTGGACCCGCCTCGACCAGCTCGAAGTGGGGGACTTCCTTGCCGTGCCTCGCCGGCTTCCCGCCCCGCTCGAGGAGAGGCGCTGGGACGAGGACGAGATCGTCCTCCTCGCCCACCTGCTGGGGGACGGCTCCATGGGTCCGGGGGTCAAGTACGCCACGTCGGATCCGGCAAACAAGGCAGCGGTGGAGGAGGCGGCTCTCAGACGGTTCGGGATCGAAGTCAGCGGTTCCAAGGTCAAGAACACATGGCAGCTCTGGCTTCCGAGCCCATACCGGCTCACCCACGGGCGCCATCATCCCGTCCGCAACTGGCTCGAGCCGCTCGGGCTCTGGGGCGCCCGAGCTCATGACAAGTTCGTACCCGAGGAGCTCTTCGGGAATGGTGAGGATCAGGTCCGGCTGTTCCTTCGTCACCTGTGGGCGACCGATGGATCAATCACACTCACCGGCAACGGTCGGGGCAACTACGTCACCATCTATTACTCCTCCACCAGTCACCGGCTCTCCATCGACGTCCGTCGCCTCTTGCTTCGTCTTGGCATCCGGAGCCGCCTCAGTCGAGGTCGCAAGGTCGGGTATCGAGACGGCTGGAATGTCCGGGTGGAGGGGGCTCATAACCTGACACGGTTCCTGAACCTCGTGGACTGCCACGGCCAACGGGGAGAGTGCGTTCCGGAGGCCCTTCGGATCCTCGAGGGCATCAGGCAGAACCCCAACGTCGGCGACAGGGAACTCACCCATCTGGCCACCTCCGACGTCTTCTGGGACGAGATCGTCGAGGTGGTGGCGCTGGGCCCGATGCCGACCCTCGATGCCACCGTCGAAGGCACTCACAACTTCATCGCCGACGGCGTGATCGCTCACAACTCGATCGAACAGGATGCCGACGTCGTGATGTTCATCTACCGCGATGAGGTGTACAACCCCGAGTCGGCGGACCGGGGCACGGCCGAGGTGCTCGTGGCCAAGCACCGCAACGGCCCCACGGGCAAGACGGAGCTGGCATTCCTCGGCCAGTACACCCGCTTCGCCAACATGGCCAGGCTCTGAGCGGCCACCAGCAGAAGCTCACCCGTCTGATTTTCCGGGGCTCCCGGAGATGGATCGACAAAGACGAGGGCCGGGTGAGGATGCCGAGAAGGTTGGGGAGACCAGCTCGGTTGGTTGGGGGAGGGGTCCGGCCCCCGTCTTTGTCAGCGTGCGACGCTTGGTTGGGGGGAGCGTCACGTGCCTTCCAAGTCTCGTCCGCCCAAGCCGGGTCCTTGAGGGAATATCACTTTGAGTGGTAGTGCCCTCCAGGCGGCCCGGCGGTAGCGTGATCGGACATGTTCCTCGGCAACGACCTGCTGCCATTTCTGATGCTGGCCCTCGGGGGGGCGCTGGCAGTGGGAAACGGTCTGGCGCTGGTGCGTCCACCGGCGAGGCCCAAGGAGGGTGAGCTCACCAGGGCGCCGGTGGGACGCAGCCTGGTGATGATCGGCATCGGTCTCCTGGCCGCGGTATGGGCCCTGGCCTCACTGGCCACCGGTTGATCGTGTAGGAGCGTTCGCGGTGGTGGCAACGGTCCAGCGCTCCCACCGCCGGGCGAGCACGGCCGTCGCCGCCCTGGGCCTCTTCACCTGCTCCGCGGTGCTCGTGCACCTGTCCGGCGGAGTCATCGAGATGCACTTCCACTATTTCGTGATGGTGGGAGTGGTCACGCTCCACCAGGACTGGCGACCCTTCCTCATGGCCATCGGCTACTTCGTGCTCCAGCACGGGCTGGCAGGGGCCTTGGTGCCGGCCACCGTGTACAACCATCAGTCAGCCATCGACCACCCATGGCAGTGGGCGGGGGTCCACGGCCTGTTCATCGTGGGAATGAGCGCGGCCGGCATTGCCTCGTGGAAGTTGAACGAGGCCCTGATCCAGGCCACAGCCGACCGCGAAGAGCAGCTCTGTGAGGCTCAGGAAGTGGCCAAGCTCGGCAGCTGGGAATGGGACGTGTCCACCGGGGAGGTGACGTGGTCCAGGGAGCTCTACAAGCTCATGGGTGTCGACCCCGAGGACTTCACGCCTTCCCCGGACGCGATCCTGAGCCTGCTTCACCCCGACGACCGAGACATTCTGGCCGCCGACATGCGCCGGTCCCTCGACACGGGAACGTCCTATGCCCACGACTTCCGCGGCATGGCTCCCGACGGCACTGTTCGTTGGTTGCATGCTCGGGGGGCGGTCACCGCCTGGGACTCCGCGTCGGCCAGGGTGATGTCGGGGACGACGCAGGACGTCACCGGCCGCAAGCGGGCCGAGGCAGAGGTCCACGACGCGCTGTCGCTCCTGGTGCCACCCTGAACTCGACCGCGGACGGGATCCTGGTGGTCGACCTCCAGGGTCGCATCAGGAGCTCGAACCAGAAGTTCACCGAGATGTGGCGCGTACCGGACTCGGTCCTGGCGTCCGGCGACGACGACCGCGTTCTGGCCTTCGTCCAGGAGCAGCTCCAGGACCCGGATTCCTTCGTGGAGAAGGTTCGCGAGATGTACTCCTTGCCCGAGGCTGAAAGCCACGACACCATCGAGTTCTCCGACGGCAGGGTCTTCGAGCGGTACTCCACGCCCCAGCGGGTGGAAGGGACGTGGTCGGCCGCGTCTGGACTTTCGTGACGTCACCGAGCGGCATCGACTCGAGGACGAGCTGGCGCACCAGGCGTTCCACGACTCGCTCACGGGCCTGGCCAACAAGGCCCTCTTCCGCAACCGAGTTGAGCACGGATTGGCCCGGACGACCCGCCGTGACAGCCTCCTCGCGGTCCTTTTCCTCGACCTCGACAACTTCAAGACGGTGAACGACAGCCTCGGCCACACGGCGGGTGACGAGTTGCTGGTCGCCGTTGCCAAGCGGCTGGGGGGCTGCCTGCGCACCATGGACACGGCCGCTCGCCTCGGTGGTGACGAGTTCGCCGTGCTCCTCGAGGACCTCGACTCCCGACTGGAGGCCATGTCGGTGGCCGACCGCCTCATCGCGGCCTCGGCCAAGCCCTTCCCCGCCGCCGGTAGGGAGGTGTTCGTCGGAGCGAGCATCGGCGTGGCCTTCTCCGAAGGGAATACGAGCAGTGACCGCTGCTACGCAACGCCGACCTGGCGATGTACAGGGCCAAGGCCTGCGGCAAAGGCCGTGTGGAGACCTTCGAGGTGGAGATGCACGCCGCGGCCGTGGAGCGCCTCGAGCTGGAGGCGGACCTACGGCGGGCTCTATTTGGCGATGAGCTCTTGCTGCACTACCAGCCCGTCGTCGCCCTCGACACCGGTGCCATCGTGGGCGTGGAGGCGCTGGTGC
This sequence comes from Actinomycetota bacterium, assembly GCA_016781225.1. Lineage (GTDB taxonomy): Bacteria > Actinomycetota > Acidimicrobiia > Acidimicrobiales > YB1-3. The sequence goes on along the minus strand of JADDQT010000027.1, from coordinate 3,875 downwards.
GCTGGCGCCATCCGGAACGAGGGTTGCTGCCGCCCTCGGTGTTCATCCCCCTCGCCGAGGAGACCGGGCTCGTACAAGCGCTCGGTCGCCAGGTGCTCTTCGAGGCCTGCCGGCAGACGCGCCTGTGGCAGGTCGACACCCGAACGACCCTCCGCTCGAGGTCAACGTGAACCTATCGCCGCATCAGTTGGCCCACGAGGACCTCTTGGAGCAGGTGGCCGGTGCGCTGGAGAGCTCGGGCCTGCCGGCGTCGAGCCTGGTGCTGGAGATCACCGAGGGCGTGATGATGCGCGACACCGAGGCGACCATTCACCGGCTCGGCTGTCTCAAGGCGCTCGGTGTCAGGGTGGCCGTTGACGATTTCGGGACGGGGTACTCCTCCCTCAGCTACCTGCAGCGCCTTCCGATCAACGTGCTCAAGATCGACCGCGCCTTCGTCGCCGCCATCGAGTCAACCGACGACAAGGCGACGTTGGCACGGGCGATCGTGTCACTGGCGCAGACGTTGGGCCTCGATTGCATAGCCGAAGGCTGGAGCCGCAGCACAGCTGGAGATCCTGACGCGGCTCGGCTGCGACCGCGCCCAGGGCTACTACCTGTCCAGGCCGACCAACGGCGAAGCCTTGGAGGAGATGCTCCGCGCCAGGTCCCCCCGGCTGGAGGAGCCGGCTCAGGCCAGCGCCAGCTCGGCGGGCTGGGGGTGGCCGAAGTAGTACCCCTGAGCCAGCTGGCAACCCAACGACCGCAAGGCCTGGTGCTGCGAGCTGGTCTCGACCCCCTCGGCAACGACGTCCAAGTCGAGCACCTCGCTGATCTTGACGACCGAGGACACGATGGCCGAGTGTCCCGGGTCCGAGTCGAGCCCGGCCACGAAGGAGCGGTCGATCTTCACCGCGTCCAGCGGGAGAGACTGCAGGTAGGTGAGGGACGAGTAGCCGGTGCCGAAGTCGTCCAGGGCCAGCTTCACGCCCAGGGACTTGAGGCCGCCCAGCGTGTGGGCAGTGTGCTCTTCGTCGTCGAGTAGGACGCTCTCGGTCAGCTCCAGGCAGAGCCGGTCCGGCTCCAGCTGGGAGGCGGCCAGAGCCCGGCCCACCGAGGTCTTCAGGTCGGAGTGGACCACCTGGAGCGAAGAGATGTTGACGCTCATGGTCGGAGAGGCGCCGGCGTCGGCTCGCGCCGCCGAAGCGGCGGCTCGACAGGCCTCGGCCAACACCCATTGGCCAAGCGTGAGTATGAGGCCCGTCTCCTCGAGCAGCGGGATGAACTCGTCGGCGCCGAGGGTCCCTCGCTCCGGGTGCTCCCAACGCAGCAGCGCCTCGTACCCGACGGTCTTCCCCTCGTCGAGCTCGACCACGGGCTGGAAGTAGAGGCGGAACTCGGCCTGCTCCACGGCTCGGCGCAGGCACAGCTCCTTGTCCAGCCGATGCACCGCTCGCGCTCGCATGGCGTCGTTGAACAGCTCCACCCGTCCCCGTCCTCGTTCCTTGACCGAGTACATGGCGACGTCGGCGTCGGCCATCAGCCGGTCAGGTTCCATGTCGCTGTCCTTGGTTAGGGCGACGCCGATGCTCGTACCGATTACGAGCTCGTGCTCGTTGGCACTGAGAGGGTCCTTCAGGGCATGCAGGATCCGATGGGCGACGGCCATGGCGTCGGCTTCGTCTGCCACCTCGCAGAGCACAGCCAGCTCGTCTCCACCCATGCGGGCCACGGTGTCCTCGGGCCGGGTGACGGCCCTCACACGCTCGCCCAGCGCCACCAGCAAGCGGTCACCCACCTGGTGGCCCAGGCTGTCGTTGATCACCTTGAAGCGGTCAACGTCGAGGTAGAGCACGGCCACCAGGTGATCGTGACGGTCCTGGCGCACCAGTGCCTGGCGGAGGTGCTCGGTGAACAGCACCCGGTTGGGCAGCCCGGTCAGGGCGTCGTGGAGGGCCTGGTGCTTCAGATTGGAGAGCAGCTCCATGCGCTCGGTGACGTCCCTGGTTACCTCGGCGAAACCACAGAGCTCCCCGTCCTCGTCCTCGAGGACCGTGATAACCGCGTTGGCCCAGAAACGCGACCCATCCTTGCGGACTCGCCAACCCTCGACCTCCAGGCGACCCTGGCGTTCCGCTTGGGCCAGCTGAGTGCCGGGAACGTCGCGACGGCGGTCCTCCTCGGTGTAGAAGCAGGAGTAGTGGCGGCCGAGCACCTCGTGGGCCTCGTACCCATTGACCAGCTGGGCTCCCTGGTTCCAGCTCAGCACGCACCCGGAAGGGTCGAGCATGACGATGGCGTAGTCCGTGACTCCGGCAACCAGCAGGCGGAAGCGCTCCTCGCTCTGGCGCAGCGCCCTCTCGGCCGTCACCCGCTCGGTGACGTCCCGGGCCACCTCGGCGAAGCCCCGGAGGCGCCCTTGTTCGTCTCGGACCGGACTCGTGACGACGTCTGCCCAGAAGAGGGAGCCGTCCTTGCGCACGCGTAGCCGTTCGGACTGGCAATGGCCCTCGGAGAGGGCCTTGGCGAGATCCTCCTCCAGACGTCCGCTCCGGCGGTCTTCCTCGCTGTAGAAGCAGGACAAGTGCCGGCCGAGCGCCTCGTCGCGCCCGTAGCCCGCCATCGCGGCTGCACCCGCGCTGCACCTGATGACGTTCCCGTCCAGGTCGAACATCATGATGCCGTGGTCCTGCACCGCCTCCATCAGCAGGCGATCGAGGTCATGGTCCTTCAGCCAGGACGACCCGTTTGCCGACCGATCCACCAGGCATCCCCTCCGCCGCCAGAACGGCATTCGTGCACGCAGGTTCGTGGCTCCACGGGTATCGGCACCACGCGGTCTCAACTTGAACGGAAACCCCCGGCGTCTCGTTGCCGGCCGCCATTGCCGCTCGCTGGTTGGATGCCGCTCGCAGGCGGCGCCGTCATGGCCGTGGAGAGTGTGTCCAAGCCGCGGCGTATCGCTTGCTCAGAGCTTCGACGTCGTGGCCGAGCCAGCGGGCCAACCACTCGTTGTAGAGGCGGGCGGCCGTTGGCTCGGGTAGCGCCTGCCCGAGCGAACCAGCGATGAGATGGCCGGCCTTGATGCCTGACGCGACCGCACGCAGGACACCGTGAGAGGAAGACGGGTCGAGCACTCCCGCCGCGTCGCCCACGAGGAAGTAGCCGATCCCACCAGCCCGGGGCACCGCCAAGTCACGTCGGCTCGGCGCTCCTTCCCCAAGGGGGTCAGGTCCTTGATCAACTCGGGCGGCCCCACGCGGCCTCCCGCCTTCAGGACCAGGGCGGTCCAAGCGTAAAGACCCTCCCCAACTCGGGCGGCCCAGCTCCATCCTTTGGGCTCAGCGGTGAAAACCGGCGCAGCCTCCAGTCCCGGGCAGGTACCACGGGCATAGCCGAAGCGGGCGATGACCGGCGGAGAGTGGTAGCGGATCGGCAGGCTCCTTCGCCTCGCCAACCAGTGACGTCCTCCGGCGGCGTCGACGACGAAGCGGGCGTGGATCATCCCGTCCGTGCCACTGACGCCGACCACGCGACCGTCCTCGACCACGGGCGCCGCTCCGGACCACGGGCGGTGGAGGGTGACGCCGAGCTCCTCGGCACGCCCAAGCAGCATGGCATCGAGATCTGAGCGCCCAGCCTGGAACCCCTGCCAGGGTCCGTCCTCGTCACTGCCATAGCGGACGTAGCAGGCCTCGTCCCCGGTGCGGACCCAGTGGCCATCATGACGGGGGAACCCCGCGGCGAGGAGGTCCTGGCCGAGGCCGAGCGCGTCCAAGAGCGGCTCGAAACCAGGATGAAGCGACTCCCCCGAGCGCGACACAGGTCGGGCGCTCCGTTCGACGAGGGCGATGGACAGGCCCTCCTGGGCACAGCGGATGGCACGACCCCCGATG
>JADDQT010000197.1 GCA_016781225.1 Actinomycetota bacterium | reverse complement strand
CTCCAAGTGGCCGCACTGGGCCGAGCCCGGCGAGGTCGTGCTCCGCGTCTCGGCCGGGCGCTTCGGCGACGAACGGGCCCTGAAGATGAAGGACGTCGAGCTGGTGCAGCACCTGCACAACGAGCTGGTCGAGGTGCTGAAGCTCACCAAGGCGCCCCTGCGCGCCAGGGTCACGAGGTGGGTCGACGCCTTCCCGCAGTACCGGGTCGGCCACCTCGACAGGGTGGCGGGCATTGAGGCCGCCCTCCGGCGGGACCTGCCCAACGTGGAGTTGGTGGGTGCCGCCTACCGCGGGCTCGGGATCACCACCTGCATCGCCCAGGGCCGCGCCGCCGCCCGGCGCGTGCTTGCCTCGGCCGAGCCGAGCCGCACCACCGAGGATTCCGAAGTCGGCGAGGACCCCGACGCCGGTGACCCCGACATCGACCAGGCGGACTACGCCGAAGCCCTGCCCCCGCCACGGGGGTCGGCGTGGGCGGCGGCCGACCCCGGCCACGCAGGATCGAAGGAGCCGATGGATGGGACCGAGCCAGAAGAGCCCGACGAGCCCACACCGACGATGACCAGCTGGCCGAGCCTTCCTTCGTCCGTCGGCGAGCAGGACGACGAGCAGGAGCACGAGGGCCACGTCGACGAGACCTGAGCCCCCGCCGGCGGCCGGGGACAGCTCTCAGTCGTCGGCGGCCTCAGTGTCGTCGTGCAGTCGGTCGTGCAGGCCGTCCTGGGTGGACGCGCTCATGCCGGGCGGGACCTCGAGCCGGTGCACGTCCGCGAGGTGCCGGCGCAGCGTCCCGTCCTCGCCGGTGACCCCCTCGTGGTGGTGTCCCGAGATCGCTCCCCCGCCCTCGGCCTCCTCGATCGCCTCTTCGGGCACCTCGTCCACGGCGGCCACCTTCCCGCTGCGGCGACCAGCGAAACGCTTCTCGGGGCACCGGCCGGCATGACCCAAGGCGCACCGGCCGGACTGCCCGGAGGCATCGCCCCCATGCAGGCCACCGCCGGTCTCCTGCCGGCCGATGAGGAGGCATTCGCCTTCGAGATTAAGTGGGACGGCGTCCGTGCCCTGGTGCACGCCGGGGGCGGCCGGCTGCACGTGCAGAGTCGCAAGCTGGTGGACATCACGCCCCGCTACCCCGAGCTGTGGCCGATGGCCGAGCTGGTGGACCGCAGTGTGGTCCTCGACGGGGAGGTGGTCTCCTTCGACGACGACAGCCGGCCCAGCTTCGGCCGGCTCCAGCACCGCATGCACGTGACCGATCCCCGTGACGTGCGCCGGCGGATGGACACGTACCCCGTTGCCTTCATGGCCTTCGACCTCCTGTGGCTCGACAAACGGTCCACCATGGACCTTCCCTACACGGAACGCCGGGGCATGCTCGAAGGGCTCGGGCTCCACCATCCCTGCTGGTCGACGCCGCGAAACCATCTGGGCGACGGCGCCGGCCTCCTCGCCGCCACCAGGGCCCAGGGCATGGAGGGCATCGTGGCCAAGCGGCTGGACTCGGTTTACGAGCCGGGACGGCGATCCCGAGCCTGGGTGAAGGTCAAGGCCAAGCCCCGCCAGGAGGTGGTCATCGGCGGCTGGTTGCCCGGCGGCGGGAACCGCTCGGGCCGCCTCGGCGCCCTCCTGGCCGGCTACTACGAGGGCGGCGAGCTGCAATACGCGGGGAGAGTGGGCACCGGCTTCACCGACCGGACGCTCGACGAGCTGGCCCGCATCCTCGAGCCGCTCGAGCGCGCCACCAGCCCGTTCGCCGGCACGCCCCAAGCCGGCGTGCGGTTGAGGGACGCCCGCTTCGTGGAGCCCAGGCTGGTGGCCGAGGTCGAGTTCAGCGAATGGACCGCCGGCGGCACAATGCGCCACCCGTCGTTCAAGGGGCTCCGGGACGACAAGGCACCCGAAGCGGTGGTGCGAGAGCCCACAGCCGAGGGAGAATAGGGGCCATGGCCAGGTCGATCTGGGGTGGTGCCATCAGCTTCGGGCTGGTGAACGTGCCCGTGAAGCTGTTCACCGCGGTGCGCAAGAAGGACGTTCGCTTTCACCAGCTGCACGCCAAGGACGGCGCACGCATACAGCAGAAGCGGGTATGCTCGCTCGACGGCCAGGAGGTGCCGTACGAGGAGATCGCCAAGGGCTACGACCTCGGTGGGGACCAGTACGTGCTGATCGAGCCGGACGAGCTGGAGGAGCTGGACCCCGAGAGCACCCACACCATCGACATCGAGGACTTCGTGAACCTCGACCAGATCGACCCCCTGTACTACGACTCCTCGTACTACGTCGTCCCCGACGAGCGTGGCGCCAAGCCCTACCGCCTCCTGCTCGAGGCTATGCGGGAGTCGGGCAAGGTGGGTATCGCCAAGGTGGTGATGCGCACCAAGCAGTACCTGGTGGCCATCCGCCCCCTTGGCGAGGCGCTGGTGATGTCCACGATGAACTTCTCCGACGAGGTGGTGCCCCAGGACGAGGTGGAGGGCCTGCCGGGGAAGGTCGGTGACGTCAGCGACCGGGAGCTCGCCATGGCCAGCCAGCTCATAGAGACCCTCTCGGCCGACTTCGACCCGCACAAGTACCACGACACCCACCGCGAGCAGGTGCTGGCCCTGATCGAGCGCAAGGCCCAGGGCGAGGAGATCGTGGCTCACCCCGCAGCCGAGCCGCGCCGGCCGGTGGTCGATCTCATGGCCGCCCTCGAGGCCTCGTTGGCGGCGGCCAAGGGTGACGGCAGGAGTGGCTCGCAGAACCAGGCATCCGAGAAGGACCAATCCCGGCAGGCTTCGTGACACCGGCGGGCACCACGGTGGCCGTCGCTGGCCGACAGCTCAGCCTCTCCAACCTGGACAAGGTCCTGTACCCGGAGGTGGGGTTCACCAAGGGCCATGTGATCGCCTACTACCAGGCCGTGGCCGACGCCCTGCTCCCCCACCTGGCCGGGCGGCCGCTCACGCTCAAGCGCTACCCCAACGGCGTGGACGGCCAGTTCTTCTACGAGAAGCGCTGCCCCCAGCATCGTCCGGACTGGGTGGAGGTGGCCCCGATATGGAGCCGGCACAACAACGCCGAGGTGGGTTACTGCGTTGCCGGTGACCTGCCCACGCTGGTGTGGGTGGCCAACCTGGCATCACTCGAGCTGCACACCTCGCTGTCGCGTGCCGATGACATCGCCCGCCCCACCATGGTCGTCTTCGACCTCGACCCCGGCCCGCCGGCCACCATCGTGGAGTGCTGCCGGGTGGCGCTACGCCTGAAGGACCTGTTCGAACACCTGGGCCTGCAGAGCTTCGCCAAGACATCGGGCTCGAAGGGTCTGCAGCTCTACGCGCCGCTCAACACCCCCGTCACCTACGAGGGAGGGACGAAGGACTTCGCCCTGGCCGTGGCCCAGCTCTTCGAGCAGCGCTTTCCCTCCGAGGTCGTGTCCAGCATGCGCAAGGACATCCGTCCGGGAAAGGTGCTGATCGACTGGAGCCAGAACGACGAGCACAAGACCACCGTGTGCGTGTACTCCCTTCGCGCCCGGCCCCAGCCCACGGTGTCGACCCCGGTGACCTGGGAAGAGGTGGCCCGGGTGGCCGAGGCCGGCGATCCCGACCTGCTGGTGTTCCGGGCAGAGGAGGTGGTCGACCGGGTGGCTCGCCTCGGCGACCTCTTCGCTCCCCTCAACCAACTGGAGCAACCCCTTCCCCAGCTGTGCTGAGGCCGGTTTCACACACCATCGCGGTACAATCTCGGCACAGGCTGACTCGATGAGCCCCAGGCTCGTAATTGGCGCTCCAACGATTCAGGAGGACTACATGCGACCCGCTCGCTCAACGCTCGTCGTCGTGCTCACCCTCGTCACCGCCCTCGCTGGGGCAACGGTTGTCCGGGCGGCCCCCCCAAGGGATCCGCTTAAGCAATGGGGCCCTCAGCAGGTGCGCGCCGAGAAGGCGTGGCAGAAGAGTCGGGGCGCGGGGGTGGTCATCGCCATCGTCGACTCGGGTGTCGACCTCGACCACCCCGACCTGGCGGCCAAGATGCTCACCGGCAAGACCTTCCTCGACTGCGGCAAGTCGGGCTGCGGCAACGGCGACTGGCAGAGCGGCCCCAACGCCCGGCGCCAGTCCGACTCCCCCCACGGCACCCATGTCGCCGGCATCGCCGCAGCGGTGACCGGCAACGGCAGAGGAATCGCCGGCGTGGCCCCCGAGGCCAAGATCCTCCCGGTGAAGGTGCTCGACGAAGAGGGTGGCTCGTTCGAGGACATCGCCCTCGGCATCCGCTACGCCGCCGATCGGGGGGCCAAGGTCATCAACCTGAGCCTCGGTGCTCTGCCCGGCGTGCAGGCGCTCACCTTCACCGGGCTCATCAGGGATGTGAGGAAGGCCATCGCCTACGCCAACTCCA
>JADDQT010000026.1 GCA_016781225.1 Actinomycetota bacterium | reverse complement strand
CAGCTGGGGCGCCAGGAGCCGCTGAGAGGCTCGGCGGCCGCTGTGGGGCGCCTGGAGGCCCCCGGGGGCCCGCTTCTGTCCCAGAGAAGGCCAGGAGGGCGCTGACCGGGGCGGCGAACCAGTCAACTTGGTTGGATCCAGACGGCGGCCAAGCTCTCTGGCCATTGGGAAGGCAGAGGGTTTGAGGGCACGGTCCTACGTAGGGTCAAAGGCAGAATGCGTTCCTGCTCCCTGGCAGCAGATCCGAGGGCGACGCTCGCCGTCTCCGTTGGTGGTCTCGAGTAAACAAGGGAAGGTTACGGCGTTCTAGGTCATCCGACGCCCTCGTAGTGGCGCTCGGCTCAGCGTAGTTAGAAGGAAACTAAGAATATCTAGGGTTAACCAGGACAGCTACTAGAGTAGGAGCGATGTCGACTGCCGAAGAGCGACTGGATCGCATTCGGAACGAGTACCCGCCCATCGTGACCACCGCCCAAGTCGCAGAGCTCCTTGGTCTCAACCCCCGCACGGTGCTGCTCATGGCGGCGGACGGGCGGCTGCCAGCCAGTCGGCTACCCGGTAGCCGGAAGTTCCACTTTTTCCTCGATGACGTCATCGACACCCTCAAGCAACACATGGTCATGCCGCCGACGGCTCCGGCGAAGCGGGCTCCTGCACCCGGGAAACGGGCACCTGCACCGGCGAAGCGGGCTGCTGTGAAGCGCAGCACGGCCAAGGCCCGGAAGGCCACCAAGAAGCGCTCGCGATAAGCGAGCGTGGCGGTCTCAGGACGGCTCGCTGCGACTCTTGTGTCTTTTCTGTGTCCTGGCGGTGTCCCGGGGCCGTCTCCATCGACCGCCGACCGGCTAGAAAGCGCATGTGACCTGGAGTTTTATCTCGAGGCGGCGACCGGAATCGAACCGGTGTACAGGGCTTTGCAGGCCCTTGCCTAAACCACTCGGCCACGCCGCCGGACCAGCCCGAATGGTAGACCCAGCCGGCTGACGACCAGGAGAGAGCACTACAGGATCAGCAGGCCAGCGCCGACAACACCTACGGGGATCGCCGGCTGGAGGGGCATGAGCGTCGAGAGGCAGTGGGTGCACGAGCAGCGAGAAGGCGATTCAAGCGAGCGGAATGGGGTTCGCCGCGCCTCCGGTGATCCAGCCAAGGACGCCGCCATCCTCGCCACAGCCCTGCGCCGGGCCCAGCTCGACGGATCGGTCGAGCTCATCGCCGCTGCCGCATGCAACGAGCTGGGAACGCTGCATGGCTCACTGGACCTGGCCTTGCACGCCTTCGTGGGTGAGGGCCTGACGGAGTGCCTGGCCGAGCATCGCCGCGGCGGCGAGACCACTCCCGGGGGACGACCGCTGAGCAGTGAGACGGCCGGCCGCGCCTATCAGCGCGCCGGCGGCGGTGCATGGTTGGAGACCACCCATGCCGGCCTCGTTCACGCCCGGGACACGGCCGCCCTCCTGTCCGGACCCCGGGCCGCGGCCTGGGTGCCGCTGACAGCTCCCGACCAGATCCTCGGCGTCATCATCATCAGCGCCGACGGCTCGGTGGCGGACGTCACCAGACGGCTGAGCGAGGCCATGGCGACCGCCGCGGAGCTGGCGCCGACGATCAGCTCGCTGCTGGGGCCGGGCCTTGACTCGTTCAACGGGTCGGAGGAACGCCGAGCCCGTCTGCAGCGGGTGCTGGACGGGACCTTCTTCCCCGTCTTCCAGCCCATCATGGAGCTCGGTGACCGCAGGGTGAAGGGTTACGAGGCCCTCACTCGCTTCGAGGACGGGGCCCCGCCCGAGTCTCGCCTGGCCGAAGCGGCCAGCCTCGGCGGGCTCGTACCCCTCGAAGCTGCCCTGTGCCGGGCCGCACTCGGCGCCGTGCCCCATCTCCCGGGCGCCTCGTGGATCGCCGTGAACGCGTCGCCCTCACTGCTGTTGGACACGGCGACGCTGCACGACCTGGTGTGCCAGCACCATGGCCCTCCCGTGGTCCTCGAGATCACCGAACACGAACGGATCCATGACTACTCGGCTGTCCGCAGGGCCGTGGAAGAGCTCGGCGTGGAGATCCGCCTCTCGATCGACGACGTGGGCGACCGCTGGTCCTGCCTCCAGCACATCCTCGACCTCCAGCCCTCGTTCATCAAGATCGACACCAGCTGGGTGCGCGGCATCGAAGGCGATCCCACACGCCAGGCCCTGGTACGGGGCCTCAGCCAGTTCTCCAAGCGAAACGGGTGCGAGCTCATCGCCGAGGGGATCGAGACCGAGCGCCAGCTGGAGACCCTCCTCCAGCTCGAGGTGGGACTGGGCCAGGGCTTCCACCTGGGCCGGCCTTCTCGGGCCGACGGCTATAGCCGGAGCGTCGCCCATCCCGCTTGACCGTCCTCGGCCTGGGACGTCGCCAAGACAGATAGCATCAAGGCGCGATGAAGATAGCGTTCGTGGGCAAGGGCGGCGCCGGCAAGTCGGCCATCGCCGGGACCTTTGCTCGAGCACTGGCTCGGCGGGGGGAATCTGTGCTGGCCATCGACTCGGACCCCATGCCCGGCCTGGCGTTCTCCCTCGGGCTGGCCGTCACCGAGGCTCCTCCCATCCCCGACGACGCCGTGATCGAGCGCAAGGAGGGTGAGGAGGGCCCCCGATTCAGGCTCAGGCCCGACCTCACTGGCGCCGACGCCGTGGACCGCTACGCCGTCACCGGCCCCGACGGGGTGCGCTTCCTGCAGTTCGGAAAGCTGAGGACCAACGTGGCGCCGCTGGTCCGGTCCCAGTTCGCCTTCCGCCAGATCGTGAACGACCTCCCCGACGACCGGTGGAGCCTGGTGGGCGACCTCCCGGGAGGCACCCGGCAGGCCTTCACGGGCTGGGGCGCCTACGCCCGGACGTTCCTGGTGGTGGTCGAGCCCACGGCCAAGTCACTGCTCTCGGCTCGCCGCCTGGCCCGGCTGGCCCAGGCCGACGAGGGCTCCCACCAGGTGGTGGCCGTGGCCAACCGGGTACGTGGACCCGAGGACGCGGACACGGTGCAGAGGCGTACGGGCCTCGAGGTGGTGGCGGCCGTCCCCTGGGACGAGGCGTTCGCCGAGGCTGAAAGGCGGGGCAGGGCACCCATAGACGATGCGCCGGAGTGCCCGGCGGTACGAGAGGTAGAGTCGATGGTGGCCCGCCTGGTCGGGCAGTCAGTATGAGCAAGGAGCCGGTATGACAGTGGAAGCCCCGACGAGACTGGCGCCGATGAGACTGGCGGTGGTGGGCAAGGGTGGCTCGGGCAAGACCACGACATCTGCTGTCGTGGCCCGGACCCTGGCCCGCCAGGGCGTGCCGGTGGTGGCGCTCGACTGTGACAGCAACCCCAATCTGGGCATCTCCCTGGGGGTCGGCGACGAGGAGACCGGCCGCCTGGTGTCGATGCGTGAATCCCTCGACGAGGGCGGCGAAGAGGCGCATGCGCCGACGTGGGAGACGCTGATCGATCGATTCGGGTCCGACGCCCCCGACGGCGTGCGCCTGGCGGTCGTCTCCAGGATCGACAATCCGGCACCCGGCTGACTCTGATGCGGTCTCTCACCCGAGCAGTTGCTCGGGAGCGTTGAATTCGGAGACTCGGCCGTAGTCGCCGATCTGGAGGCCGGCATCGGCACCCTCACCCGCCTCGACGACCGGCGCGTCGACGCCGTCCTCGTAGTGGTCGAGCCCACACCCAAGTCCATCGAGGTGGGTACCCGGGCCGCTCAGCTGGCCAAGGAGAAGTCCTTCGGCCGGGTGGTGGTGGTCGCCAGCCGGGTGCGCGACGACGGCGACCTGGCTGCCATCCGATCGGCCTTCCCGGACCACGAGGTGGTGGCCGTCCCCGACGACCCTGCCATCGTGGAAGCCGACCGCGAAGGCGTGGCTCCCCTCGACTCCCACCCGGACGCACCTGCGGTGAAGGCACTGGTGAAGCTGGCTCAGAGCCTGGGGCCTGCTGCTGCCTGAGCATCTCGCCGAGCATCGGTGACATCACGCACGGAACGGCTCGGCGGGGCGGGCGCGCCGGCGTCGGCCCGAAGGGCACGGCGCCTGCTCCCCGTCGCCGGGTTGGTGATGGCGGCCTGGGCCCTGCTGCCCCCCTACACCGGCCCCGAGCTCAACACCGAGATGCGCGTGGAGGTCGCCGACCACGTGATCCCGGCCCTCGTCGTGGTTGCCGTGTCCGTGGCCGTGATGCTGCTCCCCCGGAGGGAGGTGCTGCCGGTACTGCCGCTCGTCGCCGGCTTCGTCGTCCTCCTGGCCGGCTTGTGGATGGTGAGCACCCACATCCCGCTCGTGGCCCAGGCCACTCGTGGAGAGGTCCCGTGGTCGGCGACCGTCTACCACGCGGCGCCGAGCGCCGCCGCCTTCGTGCTCGGCCTGGTGTGGGCAGTGGCCCACTGGTCGGACGCTTCGGCATAGGCCTCGCAGGCGCCACCTGTGCCACCACCCGGGTCGACGACGAGAGCCAGCCGCAGAGGGGGGACGGCGGTGGTCGTTGCCCTGGCACTGGCGCTGGCAATGGCGGTCGTGGTCGGGGTGGCCGGTGTCTGGGCCGGACGCTCCGAGCCCGTGCGGATGACCGCAGGCCCCAACCGGCCCTTGAGCGAGGACATGGGATCGGTCGCCGCGCACAACTCCCCGTCGGTCGCCGTCAGCCCAACCGACCCCCGCTCCGTGGTAGTGGCCGGACGAGTGGACCGGCCGGAGTTCTCGGCCGTCGTCCGGCTCTCACGAGACGGAGGCCGGACGTGGGCCAGCACCGACCTGAGTCTTCCACTCGGCCAGGTTCGCCCGTTCGAGCCCCAAGTGGCGTTCGACGCCAAGGGCACCCTCTACGTCCTCTTCTCCACCCTCGAAGGGCCCGGTATCGTGCCCAACGGCCTGTGGCTGGAGAAGTCCGTGGACGGCGGGAGCACGTTCTCGTCGCCCGTGAGAGTGGCCGACCGGTTCGCCTACCAGGCACGGCTGGCGGTTGACCGGACGTCCGCCGGCGTCCACGTCACCTGGCTCCAGGCCAACGACGCCGTAGTGAAGGGCCGAACGCCGGCGCTTGGGCTGGGACCTCCTCCCAATCCCGTCATGATGGCCACCTCCCGCGACGGTGGGGCCACCTTCGCCCAGCCAGCCCAGGTGAGCGATCCTCGCCGCCGCCGAGTCGGGGCCGCGTCGCCTGCCGTCGCCCCCGGAGGTGACCTCTTCGTCCTCTACCAGGACTACGGCGGGGACGTCGCCGACTTCGAAGGTCTGCCGGGTGAGGTCCACCAAGGCGCCTTCTCGCTGGTGATGAGCCGGTCAACGAACGGGGGCGCCACCTTCTCCGACGCGGGGGTGGTGGAGAGCACCCTCCTGCCCTCCGAGCGCTTCTTCGTCTTCGTGCCCAGATTCCCCAGCCTGGCCGTCGACCCCCGGGACGCCACGCTGTACGTGGCGTGGTCCGACGCCCGCAATGGCGACGCCGACGTGTTCGTGCGCCGCTCCGACGACCGAGCCGAGTCGTGGTCGGCCCGGGTCAGGGTGGACAACGCCGAGGACAGTCCCCGCCAGCAGCAGTACCTGCCCAAGCTGGCAGTGGCTCCGAACGGCCGAGTGGACGTGCTCTTCCTCGATCGGGACGACAGGGCCGGCGGGTTCCCCACCAAGGCATTGCTCTCCACCAGCGCGGACAGGGGCCGGACTTGGAACGCCACCGTGGTCTCGGACGAGGTCTTCGACGGACGTGTCGGCCCTCGCCACGGACCCGAAGCAACCGACCCCGGCACCCCGGCCGATGCAGGTACGAACCTGGGGCTCGTCTCCACCGTCGACGCCGCCTTCGCTGTCTGGTCCGACAGCCGGTGGGGAACCCTCGCCACGCACCACCAGGAGCTGTTCTTCGTCCACGTAGGAGTGACGGGCGGGTCCTGACGCTGACGCGGTGGCCGGCGGCGGGCTTACCCGCTCAGCCGGCTTCCACCAGCTCCTGCAGGATCTCGAGGCGCACCACCCCATCACAACCGGTGCCATGGGGGTCGGCCACCACTCGGGCCGGCGTGTCGTCGTCGCCGAAGCCGTCCAACACCAGATCGGCGCCGCTCAGGTCGTGCTCGGCGGTGTAGCCGTTCACGATCAGCACACAGCGGAGCCCGGCCGACAGAGCGGACTGAAGGCCCTCGGCGGAGTCCTCCACGGCCACAGCTTCCGCAGGCTTCAGTCCCAGGCGGTCGAGGGCAACCTGGTAGGCCTCCGGGTCGGGCTTGCGCTCCTCCACGTCGTTCCCGAACACCATGACGTCGAAATCCACGCTTCCCGCGACCCGGCCCAGAAGGGCCTCGACCCAATGGCCACTGCCGGTCGTCACCACAGCCAAGGCCGTTCTGGCTTCTTGGACCTCGCACAGAAGGCGAGCCGCCCCGGGGCGGAGGTCGAGCTTGCCCTCCTCGACCAGCTCCTTGAAGATCTCGGACTTGCGAGCGTGCAGCTCGGGTACCAGGCGATCCCGCTCGTCGCTGCCCATCCCCTGGCCCTCCAGATAGTGGTGGAGCCGGCGTTGGCCGCCCGTGACGCGCAGCAGCTCCGCGTAGGTGTCCTCGTCCCACTGGTACGCGAGCTCGAACTCCTCGAAGGCCCGGTTGAACGCGACGCGATGCCCATGGCGCTCGCTGTCCACCAAGGTGCCGTCTACGTCGAAGACGACCGCCCGGAGCTCACTCACCGATCGGCGAGCCGAATGGATCCCCCACGGCGGCCGTTCGCAGCGCAGCGAACGACTCGTCGATGTCGCGTCCCCACAGGTTCCAGGTCGAGCCCCGCAGCGCCAGCCACTGCACGGCAACCGGGGTAGCGAGGACGGTCTCCTCGTCGAGAAGAGTCATGCCGTGCCCGGCCAGGACCTCCTCGATCATGGCTTTGTGGTCCTCGGCGTCGGGCGGCACCCCAGCGCGCAACAGCACGGTGTCGACCCCGATGCGCATGCCCATGGCCAAGTCGAAGCCCGCGACCAGCACCGACCCCTCGAGGTGGAAGCGTTCGGAGTGGCCGGCGGGCTGGCCCTCGATGAACGCCAACACCACGTCGACGTCCGCCATGGGCGGCCCGCTCGCCTCGCCGAACGGCGGGAGCAGCCCGTTGCTCACGGTGAGTTGGCGCTCAGCGCCGGGCGAGACTCTCCGCTCGCGATGCAGCTTGGTCGAGGCGACCGACCACCTCCGACAGCCCGGCGTTCAGGCGGTCGGCGGTTGGACCGATGACGGCGCACTGCGTCTCCACTGCCCGCACACCAAAGGTGATCTTGCCGCAAGTGGCGGAGATGGCATTGAGGAGGCGGGCGATGCGAGCCAGGAACCAGGCGAGAACCAATGTGAGGAGAGCGATCTCCACCACGGTGAGGATGATGCGAAGGGTCATCGGCGTCTGCGACCTCCTGTGGCACTCCTGCCCCCGCCCGCACCGGAGAGAGCCTGGACGTGCTTGTCGACTTCGTTACCCAGATCCTCGACGCGCGTCGCGGTCTGCTGCAGCATCCACGTGGTGGCGGTGTTCGAAGCAAGCCTGGTGGCAGTGTCCCACGTGTCACGCACGTTGATGTCGATGTCCTTCACGAAGGACACCAGGAGCGACAGGAGCACGATGACGGCGACTACGAGGACCAGACCCAGCCCCAAGGTGGTCCACCAGGCCGTCACGTGCTCTTCTTGGATTCCCAGGAGCATCTAACGCCTCCCTCCTTCCAGTGACGCACGGGCCCGCTCGGCGTGAGCGATCGTGAGACGGATGCCCTCGTTCACCTTGTCCACGTCCCACAGGGCAAGCGTGTTTACGCGGGCCTGGTTGAGTGCCCCGGTGATGGCCCGGGCCTGTACGCTGATGCGACGTGCCAAGCCGAGGATGATGGCAACCAACACCACCACGACGGCGACGACGACACCAGCGATGGTCAACCCTACGAACCACCCCGTGAGCACGGCTCCTGCTGCGAGCATGCAACCTCCTTCACTGCGAGTGTCGGTCACCATAGACCGGCGCAGCTACTTGGTCAATGCACCTTGGCAAAAGTTCGCTATTTGGAGGGGATAGGTTGACGAAGTGAGCGACGTGGACAAAGAGCAGACCAAATCGGACGCCCCCGGAGGCGGCACGGACACGGAGGCGGCCCCTGCCGCACCCGTGATCGCCGCGGAGGGCGGGAGCGAGGAGACCGAAACGCCGCCGGTGGAGCAGCCTTCGCCGGGGGGCGACGGTGCCGGTGGGCAGGGTCAGGACGCCGAGCACGGCGATGGCTCTCCTGTCGTCGCGGCGAGCGAGACCACCGTTGAAGAGGCAGAGGAGAAGACCGAGGAGCCGACCCCAAAGGCCGATTCGCCTGCGGCCGGTGATGGGGTGAAGGAGGTTTCCCGCGGACGGGCCGGCTCCCGGGGGGAGGCCCTTCGGCGCTACTGGCCGTTCGTCGTTTTGGGCTTGACCACCCTGGTGCTCATAGTGGGCCTCTTCGTGGCCATCAGCGGGGACAAGGAGCCTTCGCCGTCTCCGGGTGACAAGCCCCGCCCGGCCGCCCCGGGCCCGATGGAGACCTTCACGGACCAAGAGGGCGGCTTCACCCTCCGTTACCCCAAGGCTTGGAGGAGGATCCCAGTGCCTTCGGAGGGTTCTGACTTGCGTTTGGTCCTGAGCACCGGGAGCGCAAACCCTGCGCCAGCCGGGGAGCAGAACCCCACAGGAGAAGACGGGATGTGGGTCCGGGTCATTGCCCCCGACAAGATCGACCAGAAGATCAACGAGTTCGACGCCGAGATCAAGGCCCTCACCGGGGACAAGGCATGTGGGGCCGAGGGCTCCGCCTGCCTACGGCAGGAGCGGGTGACGATCGCAGGCATGAATGGAGTTCGCTACATCTACACGTCGCCGGACGCGGCCAGTGGCCAAGACTCGGTCCACGTTCAGTACTTCCTCCGCCGGGGGGGTGGCAACCTGTACGTTCTCGTCTTCCAGGCCGTCCCGCCCGCCGACCTCGAAGCTCTGGCACCCTCCTTCGACGAGGTGCTGGCCAGCTTCCAGGCGCCCTGACCAAAGAGCCCGCCTGGAACGGTCAACCAAGGTGGAGGCGCCCGGCGAACACCCCCCCCCGGTGTCACACTTGCGCCCGCTCACATCTTCGTCGGGGTCGGTCCCTTAATACGTCGAACGGCGCACCGGTGAGGGACCTCAAAGCGAGCGATCATCCGCTGATCAAGGGCTATCTGGCCCGCTAGATCCACCGGCCTCCTCCCGCCGCCTGGCACGCACGCCGACATCGCTCGCGTCCGCCCAGTAGACGACTTGACTGACATCGACGCCGGGATCGCGGACTCCGTACACACGCCCTCGTCGGCCGCGTGTCACAAGTGGTGCCTCTCGACCCCGCAAGTCACGATCTCAAGGACCAAATCCTAGCCGTGGCTGTTGGCGTCAGATCGGCGACCTCGTCGCGCCCCGTCCCGTCCTTAAGCGGCGAGGAACTCGCTATTCCAGGACTTGGTCCAGATGGTCGTTCGCGTTTTGGAGGCCCCTGAAGATGTTCTGGGCGTCGGACCTGACCCCGCCGGCCAGCACCTGGTTGGCCGAGGCACCGCCTGTTCCCGGGACCCCAATGGAGGGTGAGTCGCCGGCCCTGCCGCCCACCTGCCTCCAGATCATCTCGGTGCCCGAAGCGCTCGCGCTGGGGCTCTGGGCAGCGGCCACCGTGCTGTTGATGTCCCGGGCTCGGCCAACCGTGGTTTGCAGCCCCGTGGCTATGTCACCCAGGGCGCCAGCCGTGGTCTTGAGCTTGCCGTCGATGGGGGCCAACGCCCCGATGATCTCGTCGAGCCTGCCGTTGATGGGGCGGAGGGACGGGTCGATGGACTGGAGGCTCCGGTTGATGGTCTGCACCTGATCGGGAAGGCGCTGCACATCGCTACCGGCTCCGGCGACGCTTCTCTCGGTGGGGCCGAGGTTGTCGTTGATGGACGCCAGGGAATTGGTGATGAAGAAGAGGTAGACGATGACCACGATGAGGATCACGGTTATCAGCGCCACCCACACCTTGAGCCACCGGGAGAGGAAAAGGCTCATGTCGTAGCCCTGCCTCGGCGGGGCCCCGTACGTCTGGGGCGGGGGGCCGTACCCGCGCTCCATGGTCTGTGTCATGTCCGTCCTTCCTTGCCCGGTTTGATCGTCAAGGGCACTTCCCGTCGCTCGTTCCGCGGTCACCGAGCACACCAGGGACGTTGAGTCCCTTCCTGAGGTTGGTGTCGATGCACGCCGCCTGCTCGTGAGCCTCGTCCGCTTGTCCCAGGATGTTGCTGGTGTCGCCGTCGATGGCGCGGGCTCGGGCGATGCTCTCGTCGAGGTTGGCGTTGATCCGCGCCACGTCGTCGTTGATCTGCCTGACCACGGGGAGGATGCGGGCCGCTTCGGCATCGATGCCCTGGGCCGTCTGGTCGACTTCGCCGGCCTTCCCGTTGATCGAGGCAGCCAGACGGTCGATGTCCCTGGCCAGCCTGATGATCTCGGCCAGCTCGCCCTCGAGGGGCCGGGCCGAGTCCCGGATGGAGACGGCGAGGCGGTTGGTCTCGGGGACGTTGGTGACGGCGTCGGTGGCGCGGTTGATGGGCACCGCCGTCTGCTGGATCTTGCCCGCCTTGCGATTGATGCGGCTGGCCAGGTCGGAGATCTGCCACACCAGCACCGCGGCCAGCAGAACGGTCACAACGACGAGCACCACGGAGAAAGTGGCCGCCTGGCCCTGCTCGTCTCGTACGGGCCGCCACCGCTTGTTCATCTGTCCCCCTTCGGGAAGGTGTTGCCAATTGCCTCGATACTTGGGAAGCGTCTGGGGATCACTGATGGAGCCCGCACCTGTCGCCGCTTAACTCGACGTTGCAGTCGATGGAGTTGGTGTGGCCGTGGATGCCCAGCCCATCGGGGGCCCCGTGGCCCACGCCGACCTGGGCCAGGATGCTGCCGGTGTCACCCTTGATGCCTGCCACTGCGCGGCGGACCTCGAGGACGCGGTCATTGATCCCAGCCACCCCGCTGCGTTGCACCCCGCCAGCGCCGATGGCCCCGCCGCCGTCGATTGAGCGCACCACGCCAAGGATGGAGCCGAGGGTGGGGTTGATGGTGTCCACCGAGGCGTCGATGGAGGTGGCGTTGGACAGGATGGACGACACCGTGCGGTCGATGCTCTGAGCAGCGCCCACGATCTCGGTTGCCTGACGCTCGAGGTTCTTGGTGGCGGCGTCGATCTCTCCTGCCGTCACCGCTGTCTGGTCCAGCTGAGGCACGTTGGTGAGCTCGACGTCCACGTCTTTGACCTCGCCGCGTATCTTCTTCACCCGGTCGTCGATCTGCGCCGCCCTGACCGTGGTGTTGGTGAGCATGATCACGGCGAACAAGGCGAAGGCCAATACCAGAACCAGGTTGATGGCCACCACACCGTCTTCGTCCCGACTCCGCGTCACGGTGAACACCCTTTCCTTCCCGAGCCTGTCTCGCACAGCGTCACGGCTACCTCGACCGGTCATCGACACTGTCCCTGCTGGAATCCTGTGGCTGCCACAAGCAACGTTTCGCGGCAGATGCTGTCGAGATCGTCGTTGGTGTTCCGAAGCGACTCGATGGCGTTGGCGGTGTCACCCTGGATGCGGGGGAGCTGGCTGTTCACCGTGGCACCCTCTCCGAGTGATCCCGCCCGTCCACCAACCTGGCGGAAGATCAGGTTCGTCCCCTCGCTGTCGACCCTCTGGGCGGCCACCAGCGTTCTCTGGATGCCGGTGGCATCGCCCAGCACCGAGCGAAGATCGTCTCGAATGTTGACCAGGCGGCCGTCCACGTTGGTGAGCTTGCCCTGGATGGACGTGAGCGAGGCCCTGATCTTCTCGGTGTTGAACCGGATGGGCCTCACGTCCTCGTCGATGCCCGCCAGGCTGACGTTCACGCTGCCGACCTGCTTGGGCAGGGTCTTGGTCTCCCCGCCCACGTCGACCACGGCGTTCTGAGCCACGGCCAGGTTGCCGTTGATCGAAGACAGCGTCCGTACGATGGCCACCAGATAGATGACGGCGACGATGGTGACGACGCCGATGAAGGCCACCCAGATCTTGATCCACTTGGAGACGAACCCACCGAGGTCTCCCCCCGGCTGGTACGCCCCTGGTGTAGGTACGGCTGTCATGCGTTGGTTCCTTGCCTTTTTAGGGGTTGGGGTTGCCTACGATGGGTGGCTGGAGATCACTCTGATCGAGGTTGTCGGCGATGTCCCTCGCGTTGGCTTCGGTGCGATCGAGGGCCCGGATGACGTCGGCAAGGTCACGGCTGTGGATGGCGTCAGCAGTTTCGATGACCGTTCGCACGTTGATGTTGATGTTCCGCGCGTCCCTGTCGACGAGGCGAGCCAGGCCCAGGATGGAGGAGACGGCGGACTGGATTCCTTCTATGCGAGCGTCGATGTTGTTGGCGCTGTCGTTGATGGAGGTCGCCGTGTTGTCGATGGATGCCGCCTGCATGACGATGGTGTTGCTCTTGGCCTCCAGCGGCTCGGTGCTGTTCTTGATGCTCTGGCCGAGCCCCGTGGTCTGGTCGAGCTGGAGAATGGCGTCGGTGGCGCTGTTGATGCCTCGCCCGGTCTTGGCGATCTTCTCGGCCTTGTCGTTGATGCTCAGGCCGAGCACGAGCGTGCGGGTGAGGAATCCCACCGCCACCACCACGACCAGGACCGCAAGGATGAGTACGGGGACACCCTGCCCTCGTTCGTCCCTCACCGGCCTCCAGCGCTGCATCATGCGTTCTCCCTACCTTCCAAGGCCAGTGAGTGCGGGGCGTCGGTCACTGTGCGCAGGGACTCTATGACAGCGGGACACGCACAGCAAGCAACTTCTCCCCATCGCCTTCACCCTTCGCCGCGCCTTCGTCAAACCCTTGCTCCATCCTGCCCCTACTGACGACGACGAGCCGGAGAATATTCGCGGACGAACAAGAACCAAATGAGATCTCTTACCGTTGCCGCCTCGCGCATGCCCCACGGCGGAGAACGGGCTCAAGGGGAAAGCCCAGGCAGGGGAACGGTTAGGACCGGTGGGAGCGGAGGCGCCGCACCCAGCTCCGGTGCAGGCACCCATCCTTCGCTGCCCATGACCACGGGCACGGGACGAATGGTGGTTCCCGTCATCTCGAAGAGGTCACTGCGCCAGGCACCGGCGGCCACGGCGGCTGCGGTGACGGCGCCCTTCTGCCGGGCTACGTCGATGGCCAGCTCGGTGGCGGCGAAGGAGACCAGCGCCCGATAGGAGCGGGTGCCTCCTGCGGCCCGGAACCGAGCCGGGCCCCCGCCAGGTGCCGTGGGCCAAGGCAGTCCGAGCACGGTACGAGCCCCTCGGGCCTCGTTCACGGCATCGAGGCCGGCGTAAGCTGCCGAGGGAGCGACGATGGTGCCGAAGGGCGGCGCCCACAGCGCCTGGGCGGCAGCTCGTAGGCACCGCACGGCCAGGTCGGGGGGCCCGGCCACCGCCAGGGCGACGGCACCGTCGCGGCGGAGGGATGCCACCTCGGCTGCACCTGACGCGTCCGGTAGGGCAGCCGCCGTGGTCGTGGGCACCTTTGACGCCAGCCCGGCGGGCAG
>JADDQT010000441.1 GCA_016781225.1 Actinomycetota bacterium | reverse complement strand
CATGCCCGCGGCCGCTCACACGCCTGTTACCCCACCTCGCCGCTCGTGGACGCTTAGAGGGCTTTACAGAGCGTGGAGGGGCAGGTGACACCACAACATCTAGTGAGTGCCATTTCCCGGAGACCTGCGATCTCACGGCCCTGAGCCTCGACCACCGCGGGGAGCTCGGCGACGTCCTCCAGCGCCTGCCCGAACCTGGCCATGGCCTCCTGGTGGTACGTGAGGATTTACACAGTGCTGTGTGCCGTTGGTGGGCATGTAGTGCCTAAATCCGTTGATGCCTATCCACGTTGCTCCGTAGAATTACTGTAGGTGGGAGTCAATGGGACAAGCCCACACAGCGGGCGCGACCGGTACTATCAGGTTTGCAAGGCCAATGTAGCACCGGCGCAGCCCACCGCAGGAGGTTGACATGGACAGCCATGTCAACAAGGACCGCTTATTGGCGACCGCCCTCCTCATCGTTGAGAGTATTCTACTCCTCTTGACGATCGTAGAGATAGCGGCACATTGCCTTTAGCGGCCTCACGGCGGGGGTGCCTTGCACCCCCGCCACCCTTCAATGCTATCACTGACATTGAGTGGTGTCGAGCCCTCTCCAGCAGGCCGCCTTGGGAGGTGTAGCAATGGTATGGAATATACAAGAAGATAGAGGATACCCTAGAGCCAAGAGGATAAATGGTGGAGTGTACTGGTATCTGGTTGAGTGCGTATACGAATCGGGTAAACGCCGCCAAAAATACCTGCTCTATCTAGGATCGAGTCGTAGGGTCATTGAGAGATTGAGCGCCCTTCTGAGGGAGAGGGAATCATACCTCAAGAGGGCAGAGTCCTGCCGTGCAGAGGCTGAGCGGTGGGGCAGGTACGGACTCAACTATAAGACTCAGATGGACGAGCTCCGACGCAACTATCAGACTGACATTTGCATCAAGGAGGCCGAGTTGTATGAGAGGCGAGCCGCGGAGTTCGATGTGTTCATCCGGCAACTTGAAAGAACAGTAGAAAAGATAAGACAGCGAAATGCAGACGAACACTGAAACCCACTACATATTGTGTCCGGGGCCTCTTTTGGAGTTGCCGTCGCACTTCTGCAACATCAGCAGACTATCGTCAAGCCGTAACCCCGCGTAAACACTACGCTTAGCTCCACAACTTCCGATAACGTGGATTCTGTCTCTTATCGTGAAGTGGG
>JADDQT010000440.1 GCA_016781225.1 Actinomycetota bacterium | reverse complement strand
AAGTAGGGAGAGCGGGTTCGAAGCCGCGGTGGTGCCGGTCGATCCGGCCAACTGACTCCGCCGGCGTGGAGAAGCACCCGGAGGCGGTAGTTCTCGAAGTTGGTGAAGCCGTGGCCGCAGCGCTTCACCTTCTTCACCAACAGGTTGAGACCCTCCGTCGGCCCGTTCGATGCACCGCTGTGGTGGTGGGCGACGATCTCGCTGCGCCACGACGACAGCGTCTTGGCGAGGGAGCGGATCTCCTCCACGTCGTCGGCGGCGCAGCCGGCGATGGCCTTGTCGACGAGGGTGGCGGCGTCGGCGGGATCGTCGGTGAGATAGATGTCTCTCACCGATTCCTTGGCCAGCCAGGCGCCCAGCAGCTCGTCATGAGGGTCACCAACGCGAAGGCCGAGGAGCATGCGGTGGTGGCCAGCGTCGTTGAGCCGCTCGGAGCCGGTGAGCAACAGCTTTCGGATCCGATAGAGGGGATCGGCCTTGCGACCGCGGTGGCCGAGGGTCTCGTTCTGCACCCTGCGCCGCACGGTGTCCACGCAGCGGTTGGCGGCCCTGGTCACGTGGAAGGGATCGGCCACCCGGCGAGCATGGGCCAGGTGCGGGTTGAGCCCGGCCCGGTAGGACTCGGCCAGGTCGGTGGCCACGGTGGTGATGCCGGCCAGCCACCACCGGTTCTGGGCCTCGCACCATCGTCGCAGGTCAGCTGCGGCGTTACCCTCCACCATGTCGATGATCATGGGCCGGTCGAGGTCGACCAGGCCGGTTGCATACAGCGTCGGATGGGTGGGGGTGGCCTTGAGGTAGGAGGTCTCGTCGATGCCGAGGTTGCTCACCGCACCGACGCGACCGGGGTCCTCCACCAGGGCGGTGCCATGCTCCTTCACTGCCTCCATCACCGTGGCCCAGCACACGCCGAGCTCTCGAGCCAGCCCCGCCACGGGACGGGCGTTGGCGCCAACCTGGTGGCAGGCCTCGACCCCGGCCCGCCTTGTCAGCACCGTGCGCGACGACACGTGCGACGAGGTCTCGGTCCAGGTCTTGGCCTCGCAGTCGATCTCCGTGCAGCGCCACCGGCGCTTGTTCCACACCAGCCGAGCTGGGCGACCGAAGCAGGCCAGGTCCCTGATGTCCACAGCCATGCGCTCGTGCGCCTCGGCCCTGGTTCCGCAGGTCGAACATCCCATGAAGTCGGCGGTGGTCTCGATGTCGATGACGACCTCGGAAGGTGTCTCGCTCACCGCGAGCACCCGGAAGTCGTCCAGTCCCAGAA
>JADDQT010000196.1 GCA_016781225.1 Actinomycetota bacterium | reverse complement strand
TCGGTGTCTTCCGCGATGCCGCGCCCGAGTCGGTGGTCAAGGTCGTCAACGGCATCGGCCTGCGCGTGGCCCAGTTGCACGGCAAGGAGACCCCGGAGCAGACGGCCTACGTGCGGGACCGAGTGCCCTTGGTGGTCAAGGCATTCGCCGCCGGGAACCCGCGCATCCGGAGGGCTTCGGAGTACAAGGCCGACATGGTGATGCTCGACGCCCCGTCGCCCGGCTCGGGCCAGGTGTTCGACTGGCGGCTGGCCGAGGGAGTGCCCGACAGCTGCCGGCTGCTGCTGGCCGGCGGCCTGAACGCGGGCAATGTGGCCGACGCCATCGCCCAGGTCCACCCCTGGGGTGTGGACGTCGTGACCGGTGTGGAGTCCGAGCCCGGACACAAGGACCCCCGAGCGCTGCGCGCCTTCGTCCAGGCCGTGCGGGACGCGGCCGTCCCCGCCTACGAGGGCGCCGAGGACGGGCCGTACGACTGGAAGGAGGAGCTCTAGCTGCCCGCGCCTACGGAGAGACTCATGAGCGAGCCCTCCCCCGGAGGCCGGTTCGGGGACTACGGCGGGGCCTTCGTTCCCGAGTCCCTGATCCCCGCCTGCCAGGAGCTCGATCGGGCCTTCCGCTCGGCGTGGGGCGAGCAGGCCTTCCACGACCAGTACGAGCAGATCCTCGAGGAGCACGCCGGCCGCCCCACGCCCGTCACCGACGCCACCCGCCTGTCGGAGCGCCTGGGCGTGCGGGTCCTGCTCAAGCGCGAGGACCTCACGCACACCGGCTCCCACAAGATCAACAACGTTGTGGGTCAGGCCCTCCTGGCCCGCCGCATGGGCAAGCACCGCGTCATCGCCGAGACGGGCGCCGGCCAACATGGCGTTGCCACGGCCACCGCGTGCGCCATGTTCGGCATGGAGTGCGTGGTTTACATGGGCGAGGTCGACGTGGAGCGCCAGGCCCTCAACGTGTTCCGCATGAAGCTCCTGGGCGCCGAGGTCCGGCCGGTGGCCTCGGGCAGCCGCACCCTGAAGGACGCCATCAACGAGGCTCTCCGAGACTGGGTGGCGTCGGTGGAGAGCACCCATTACTGCCTCGGCTCGGTGACGGGCCCGCACCCGTACCCGTGGATGGTGCGCGAGCTCCAGCGCATCGTGGGCGACGAGGCGCGCGAGCAGTGCCGGCGCATCCTGGATGGTACCGACCCCGACTACGTGGTGGCCTGCGTGGGTGGGGGGTCCAACGCCGCCGGCACCTTCGCCGGCTTCGTGGACACGCTGGCCAGGCTGGTGGGGGTGGAGCCCGCCGGCGGCGCTGCGGTGGGACGGGGCCTTCCCGGTGTGGTGCACGGGTCCAGGTCGATGCTTCTCCAGGACGAGCACGGGCAGGTGAGCGAGAGCCACACCATCTCTGCCGGGCTCGACTACCCGGGCGTGGGTCCCGAGCACGCCCACCTGGCCGCCGCGGGCAGAGCTACCTACGTGGCGGCCGAGGACGGGGAGGTGCTCGACGCACTCCAGCTGCTGGCCGTGACCGAGGGCATCATCCCTGCGTTGGAGCCGGCCCACGCCGTGGCTTGGGTGGCCCGCGCCGCCGGAACGGAGGACCTGCCCGAAGGTTCCACCGTGCTGGTCACCATGTCGGGCCGGGGCGACAAGGACGCCCAGCAGGTGATGGACATCCTCGGTTGACGACCCTTATCGGATGACGGACGACGCGCCCGGCGCGCTCGAAGCTCACCTGCGCTCGCAGCGCGACGCCGGCCGCAAGCTCCTCGTGCCCTACGTCACCGGAGGCCTGGGTGAGCACTGGCTGGAGGTCATCGAGGCCATGACCGCCGCCGGGGCTGACGCCGTGGAGGTGGGCATTCCGTTCTCGGACCCGGTCATGGACGGGCCGACCATCCAGGAGGCGTCACAGCGGTCGCTCGACGGTGGAGCCACGCCCCTCGGCATCCTCGGAAGCCTCGAAGGCCTCCACGTCGGGGTCCCGCTGGTGGCCATGACCTACTACAACCTCGTGTTCCGCACCGGCCACCGCCGCTTCGCCCGCTCCCTCACCGCCAGCCGGGTAGCCGGCGCCATCGTCCCCGACGTGCCGTTGGAGGAGCTGGATGACTGGTCGCGCGCCGCCGACGATGCCGGGGTGGAGACCGTCCTGCTGGCCGCGCCGGTCACCCCGGACGATCGCCTGGCGCGCATATGCGAGCGGTCCAGGGGTTTCGTCTACGGCGTGAGCGTGATGGGCATCACCGGAGAGCGCCAATCGCTGGCCGAGTCGGCTGCGGTCATGGCCAAGCGCCTCAAGGCCGTCACCGACAAGCCGGTGCTCATCGGCTTCGGCGTCTCCACGCCGGCCCACGCCGTGGAGGCGGCTGCGGAGGCCGATGGCGTGATCGTGGCATCGGCGCTCATGCGCCGCCTCCTCGACGGCGCCTCCCCCGAGGACCTGGGGGCCTTGGTGGCCGAGATGCGAGCTGCCCTCGACGCGGGCTGAGAGTCGGCCTGCCGATGAGGCAGGATGAAGACCGTGGCCAAGGGACATGACATCACCACCGAGGAGTTCCCCCGCCGGGTGCGGCTGGTCTTCGCCGGCCAGACCATCGTGGACAGCACCAAGGCTCGTCTGCTCAACGAGACGGGCATCGCGCCAGTGCTCTACTTCCCCATGAGCGACGTGCGCATGGACCTGCTCGAGCCCAGCGAGCAGCGCAGCGTCTGCCCGTTCAAGGGCGAGGCCTCGTACTGGAGCATCACCGTCGACGGCCGCCGCGCCGAGAACGCGGTGTGGGGCTACGAGGACCCGCTCCAGCAGCGGTCCGACATCAAGGGCCACGTCGCCTTCTACCCTGAGAGGGTGGACCAGTGGCTGGAGGTAACGGTTCTGCCTTCAGGCGGGGCAGGGGGCAGCCGATGAAGAGGTGGTGCAGACCTCCACTGCCCCCCTGGCGGTGCGCGCCGACGATCTGGCAGCCGCCTCCGAACTCGCCAATGATCTGACCGCCGCGCTGGGCCGAGTGGTGATGGGCAAGCCCCAAGCCGTTCGCCTGGCCCTGGTGGCCCTCCTGTCCGGTGGTCACCTACTGGTGGAGGACGTGCCCGGCGTGGGCAAGACCCTCCTCGCCAAGACCCTGGCCCGTGCCGTCGGCGGAAGCTTCCGGCGCATTCAGGCCACGCCCGACCTGCTGCCGGGCGAGCTGACCGGGGTGTCGGTCTTCTCCAAGCACAGCGAGGACTGGGACTTTCGGCCCGGGCCCCTCTTCGCCAACGTGGTCCTGGTCGACGAGATCAACCGGGCCACGCCCCGCACCCAGTCCGCCCTGCTCGAGGCCATGGAGGAGCAGCAGGTCACCGTGGACGGTGTGACCCACCGGCTGCCCGACCCCTTCTTCGTCGTGGCCACCCAGAACCCGTTCGAGCACGTGGGCACCTTCCCGCTCGTCGAGGGCCAGCGGGACCGCTTCGCCGTCGTGGTCGAGATGGGCCTTCCGGCCAAGGACACCGAACGAGAGCTGCTGCTCGGGCGGGGAGGGACGGGGTCGCTCGACGACCTGCGAGCCGTCACCGCGCCCGAGCGCCTCCGGGCGGCGGTGGCCGCCATCAGGCGGGTGCACTGCGACCCGGCCGTGGCCGACTACATCGTGGACATCAGCTCCGCCATCCGGGCTCATCCCGAAGTTCGCATCGGCGCCAGCCCCAGGGCCAGTCTCTCCATGCTCAACGCCGCCCGGGTCCAGGCCGTGCTGGCCCGTCGCTCCTTCGTGAGCCCCGACGACGTCAAGGCGGTGGCCAACGCCTCGATGGCCCATCGCCTGATCCTCGGCGGGGGAGCGGACCTGCATGCCGGGAGCGCCCTAGTGCGCTCGGTGGTGGAGCGCGTTCCCGTCCCGCGGGGCTGAGCAGCCCGGCGGCATGAGCGGGGCCCCGGCAATGGTGACTTCCAAGCCCCGTCCGGGGCGAGTCACCCGGATGTCGGTGGTGCTGGCCTGCCTGGCGGTGGCCTTCTTCGGCATCGCCCGCTCGACCGGCTCTGGCTGGGTGACGGTGCTCCTCTGCGGAGTGGTCGGCTGCCTGATCACCGGAGCGGTTGCTCCCCTCTGGAGCGTGCGCCGCGCCGCAGTCGCGGTCATGGTCCCCCGGGACGCCACCGTGGACCAGCCGGCGGTGGCGACGATGGCGCTGACCGCGGGATCCGGCCTGCGGCTGCGCCTGGTCGACCCCCCCGGTGACTGGGTGGCGTCGCGGGCTCCGGCGTCGGGTGAGGTCGTCGTGCGCCCCGGCCGGCGCGGCGTGCTCGACACCGTGACCGTCGAGGTCACCAGCGCTGCACCTCTCGGCCTGCTCTGGTGGCGACGCACCCTGCTCATCCGCCTCGACGCTCCACTGGAGGTGGGGCCCCGGCGCCTGCCGGCGTCACTCGACGACCTGTCCTGGTCAGGAGACGCCGGGTTGGCCGACGCCGTCGAGGGCAGGGCGGGCCACGACAGCGTACGGAGCGTCC
>JADDQT010000025.1 GCA_016781225.1 Actinomycetota bacterium | reverse complement strand
CACCCGCTGACCCGGCGGCGGCAAGGCTGACCAGGTGCTCGAAGCTGACCTGAGTTCCGATGCGGGGATCGGCTGCTCGTACTGCGGTGGCCGCCACCAGAGTGCAAACGAGGTTCGGGCGTGTTGGCAGCGCAGTCAGCAGCCCGAGTCCGACCCCTCTCTCTTCGAGGCAGGACGTCACCACGGGGAGACACCGCCGCTCGACATCGTCAGCCTGGCCGGCCCACCGGCGCTCGGGCGAAACCTGGTGGTCGGCGAGGTCGCCGCCACGGTCCCGACGCCGTGGGACCGCTGTGAGGTGGTCACCGTGGACCTGGGGCCACTGGCCTCGACCGACCGCCTGGCCGACCGGTTGGTCGACCGGCTGGTCGAGCTGGCGCACGCTCGGGAGCCCGTCGTGTTCAAGGTGCCTGTCGGGTCGGATCGGCCCCCTGAGCCCTCCGAGCGGCGCCCACCTTTTCAGCTGTCGCCCGACTTCGGTTTCACCGAGGACCTGCTGTGGCACCTGGTGTGGTCCAACGCCGTGAACGGGAGCGACCCTGCCCGGCCTCGCTTCGCCCCGATCGAGCAGGCACTGAGCCTCGGTGCGTCCAGCGGAGCGAGCTCGGGTGCCGACGTGATGCTGCCCGACGGCACGCCGGCCTTCTGCGACGGTGGCCCGGTCCGCTTCTGGGCCGCCGAGGAATTGGGGATCCCCGGTGCGGCCGTGGTGCACCGTGTGGGCCTGGAGCATGGGTCGCTGGCACCCTTCGCCGGCAACGCCACCGCCGCCGAGCTGGCTCCCGACCAGCTGGCAGCCGTCACCCATCCGGGCGGCACGGCCAGGATCATCGCCCCCGCCGGGTCGGGCAAGACTCGGGTGCTCACCGAGAGGGCTCGACAGCTGATCCGCCAGTGGCGCCTCCCCGGCAGCGCCGTGTGCCTCGTGGCCTACAACAAGCGGGCCGCGGACGAGATGCGCGAGCGAACCACCGACCTCCCCGAGCTCCAGGTGCGAACGCTCAACTCCCTCGCCCTCGCCATCCTCAACGGGACCCCGCCGTTCCGGTCCCGCGGCCGGCACCGGCGCACCATCCACGAGCCCGAGGTGCGCTCCCTGATCGACAAGCTCGTCGACCTGCCGCGGCGGGCCAACACCGACCCGGCGGCGGCGTGGCTCGAGGCACTGTCGGCCGTGCGCCTCGGTCTCCGCGACCCGGCCGAGGTGGAGGGCGAGTACGGCGGTGACGTCGACGGCCTGCCCGACGTGTTCGACCGCTACCGGAGCCTGCTGGGCGATCGCGCCGCGGTTGACTTCGACGACCAGGTCTACGGGGCCATCGAGGCGCTGCTGGGTGAGCCGGAGACCCGGGCCGCGGCGCAGCGAAGTTGCCGCCTCCTTCTCGTGGACGAGCTCCAGGACCTCACGCCTGCCCACCTCCTCCTGATCCGTCTGGCGGCGGGGCCCGACGGCGCGGTGTTCGGGGTCGGCGACGACGACCAGACCATCTACGGCTACGCCGGTGCATCGCCCGAGTGGCTCCTGCGCTTCGCCAATCTGTTCCCCGGCGCCGGGACCCACGGCCTGGAGGTGAACTACCGCTGCCCCCCACCGGTGGTGGCCGCCGCCGACCGCCTGCTTCGCCGCAACCGGCGACGGGTGGCCAAGGAGATCCGCCCCGATCCCAAGCGAGCCGGCGGCGCCAATCAGCTCCAGGTCCATGCCGGTGACGAGACGAGCGCGGGCACGACCACTGCGACGACCGACCACGTTCGCCGGCTGGTGGGCGATGGCACTCCACCCGATGACGTCGCGGTCCTCACCCGGGTCAACGCATCCCTCGTGGCCGTGCAGGTCTCTCTGGCCCAGGCGGGCGTGCCCGTGCGACGCGTGCTCGACGAAGGGTGGCTGGAGCGCACCGGGGTCCGTGCCTGCCTGGCCTGGCTCCGGTTGGCCGCCGAGCCGCAACACCTGGCTGCCCGAGACGTGAGCGCTGCCGCTCGGCGGCCACCACGCGCCCTGTCGCCACGGGTGGTGGAGTGGATGGCCGAGCAGGGCAGCGTCCGGCGCCTCGAGGGGCTTGGCCAACGGCTCAGCGGACGGGACTCCGACAAGGTGGCCGGCTTCGCCGGTGACGTCGACCGCCTGGCCTCCATGGTGAAGGCGGGCCGGACGGCGACGGACGTCCTCACCACTCTGCGGGACGAGGTGGGTTTGGACCAGGCCATGCGCTCGCTCGAAGGGGCCCGCCGGCGAGTCGACCGCTCCGCCCAGACCGACGACCTCGACGCCCTGGTGGCGCTCGCCGGCCTGCACTCGGACGCCACGACGTTCGAGTCGTGGCTACGTGAGGAGCTTCGCCGCCCAGGGGCACGTGACGGTGTGGTGCTGGCCACCATCCATTCGGTGAAGGGTCGTGAGTGGCCGCACGTGGTGGTGCACGAGGCCAGTGCCGGGCTCATGCCCCACCGGCTGGCAACCGACGCGGAGGAGGAGCGGCGCGTCTTTCACGTGGGCATCACCCGGGGCGCGGAGACAGTGGCCGTGGTGGCCGGCGATCCTCCCTCGCCTTTCGTCGCCGAGCTGTTTCGCGACCCGGCCGACGACCCGCCACCCGAGCCGGTGCCCGCTGCACATCGTGCACGCCCTGTTCCCGCCGGCCGGGATCACTCCGTACCCACGGTCGGACATCGGCCCGGTGCCGAGCGAGCCCGTCAGCTGCTGCGGGAGTGGCGGCGCCAGCGGGCGGCGGCCGACGCCAAGCCCGCTTTCACCATCTTCGCCGACACCACACTGGAGGCCATCGCAACCGTGCTGCCGACGTCGCTCGACGAGCTGAGCGCGGTCAAAGGCATAGGGCCGGCCAAGCTCGAACGCTTCGGCGACGAGATCCTCGCCCTGGTGGAGCAGGCCAGGAACGAGTAGACGTCGCCGCTTCGCCGGTTGAGATCAGCGGTGACCGACGGGAAGGACCCAACGGAAGAGGCTCAGGCCGGGCCTCTTACACCAGCACTCCGAGCTGCACCCGCACGACAAGCCGCCCCTTCGCTCTCGTGCGCGCCCCAGAAGGGCAGCGCTCAAGTAGAGGCCGACGACGGCCATCCCAAGTCGCCTCATTGGAGTCACCCTACCGGCCGTGCCCCGAGTGCCTCTGGTTGACACCACGACCAGAGCATCGGAGTCGAGTCGCACCACCGTCCGAAAGTGCGCAAACAGCCCTCCGGCGGTAAGGGCTGCGAGGAACAGCATGAAGAGGTTCGGCGGGTTGGAAGGCCCAGTCCAAGGGCCAGCTCCGCCCCGAGCACCAGGAACCCGATCGCCCATCGGCGACGCCCTATGACCACCGTCTCTTCGGCCATGCCCTTCCTTACCTCAAAGTGGCCAGGCCAGGTACTGGTACCGCCCTTGACCCTCCCCGAGCAGAGCCGGAGCTCGCCGGGCGATACTGATCAGATGGCAGACCGCAACGTGCTGGGGGGCGAGTTGGAAGGCTGTGGCGTCGAGCCCCTGACCGGCTTCTACCGGGACGGTTTCTGCCGGACCGGCCCTGAGGACCTGGGCAGCCACACGATCTGCGCAGTGGTGACGTCGGAGTTCCTCGAACACCAGCGTCGCATCGGAAACGACCTGAGCACACCTCGACCCCAGTTTCGATTCCCCGGTCTGTCGCCGGGCGACCGCTGGTGCGTGACCGCAGCGAACTGGCTGCGGGCTCACCGGGACGGTGCCGCGTCATTGGTGGTGCTGGCGTCCACCCACGAGCGTGTCCTCGATATCGTGCCCCTCGAGGCTCTCCAAGAGCACGCCGTCGACGTACCCGCCGACCCCGGTGAGCTCGAGAACTAGGCGGCGGGCCCTGACGGCCCCGGAGCACGCCACGCGTAGCCTCGGCTCATGAGCGACACCCTCGTCTGGATATCCGGTGCGTCGAGCGGCATTGGCAAGGCGCTGGCCGACAAAGTGCCCTGGGAGAATGCTCGCATCATCGACATCAGCCGCCGCGGCCACTCCGACGCCGAGCATCTGGAAGCCGACCTGTCCGACGCAGCGTCCTGGGCCAAGGTGGCCGAGTCCTTCCAACGGGAGCTCAGCGACTTCTCAGGCGAGCGAGTGGTCTTCGTGCACGCAGCCGGCTCGGTCCAGCCCATCGGTTTCGCCGGCGAGGTGGATACCGAGTCCTACAACCGAAACGTCCTCCTCAACAGCGCGGCTGGACAAGTGCTCGGCCACGCCTTCCTCGCCGCGGCCCGGGAAGTCGACGCTGATCGCTACCTGATCATGCTCAGCTCCGGTGCCGCCAGCCTCGTCGGCGCCGGATGGTCTTCTTACGGCGCCGGCAAGGCCGCCCTCGACCAGTGGGTGCGGGACGTGGGCGCCGAGCAGGATCAGCGGGGAGGCGTGCGCGTAGTTGCCGTGGCGCCCGGCGTGGTGGCGACCGTGATGCAAGAGCAGATCCGGGAGACCAGCAAAGAGGACTTCCCCAAGCGCGACAAGTTCATGGACCTCTACGAGCGAGGTGAGCTGAGCGATCCCGACGAGGTGGCCGGCCAGCTGTGGGCGCTCGTGCAGAAGGGGTTCGACAACGGGGCGGTGCTGGACCTCCGAGAGGAATAAGGGAGTAGCTCACGAGTCAACCGCGGCCCGGCAGCCACCCCAAAAGCTCCTGCTTGCTCGCTTGGCGGATGACATCGCGAGCGCCGGGGTCTCCCCCCAGGAGCGCCTGCGTCATGGCCTTGGCCTGCTTCCACTCGATGTGGGGCGGTATGGGTGGGACCTCGGGATCAACGACGGCGTCGATCACAACCGGCCGATCGGCGCCGAGCGCATGCTCCCAAGCCGCTCCTACCTGGTCCGGGGCATCGACGAAGAGGCCGCCCAGCCCGCACAGCTCGGCGTAGCGGCTGTAGGAGAGATCCGGGATGTCCTGGCTGGCCTCGAAGCGGGGGTCGCCCTCCATGGCCCGCATCTCCCAGGTCACCTGGTTCAGGTCGTTGTTGTGCAGGACCAGTACCACTAACCGGGGGTCGGTCCACTCCTGCCAGTACTTGGCCACGGTCAGCAGCTCACCGTTCCCGTTCATCTGCATGGCGCCGTCGCCCACCAACCCCACCACCACCCGGTCGGGATGAGCGAACTTGGCAGCAACGGCGTAGGGCATCGCGCATCCCA
Organism: Actinomycetota bacterium; assembly: GCA_016781225.1. Lineage (GTDB taxonomy): Bacteria > Actinomycetota > Acidimicrobiia > Acidimicrobiales > YB1-3. Next base: position 8,698 of record JADDQT010000025.1, on the reverse strand, counting down.
TGGTGGCCAGGGTCCCGGAGATCGAACCCCGCATTCCCGCTCGTAACTTGACGTTTCGGGCGTACCAGTTGGCAGATGACCCCGAGTCGGCGGTGACGATGGCGCCTTCGGGCAGCCGGGGGGACAGTTCCGAGAACAATCGCTGGGGGTTCAAGGGCTGGGCTGGAGCCATGGCCCGGTCCTCGACGAGCTGCCACCACGAGGCCACGTTCTCTTCGACTTCGTCTCGCCAGGAGCGGTCGGCCTTAACCTCAAGCAGGGGCAGTAGGGCTCGGAGGGTCTCCCTGGCGTCGCTCACCAGGTTCACCTCCATTGGGTACCGCAGTCCCACCATGCGGGCGTCGATGTCGATCTGCACCCCTCGGGCCTGGTCCCACTCGGGGAGAAATTGGGGATACGGCAAGCTGGTGCCGATCATGAGGAGGGTGTCGCACCCCATCATGAGGTCGTAGCTGGGCCGCGTCCCCAACAGGCCGATGGCCCCGGTGACGAAAGGCAGGTCGTCGGCCAACACGTCCTTGCCCAGGAGGGCCTTGGCCACGCCGGCGCCCAGCGTCTCGGCCACTGCCACCACCTCGTCGACCGCCCGGCGCGCCCCCTGACCGACGAGGATGGCCACCCTCTGACCCTGGTTGAGAACGGCTGCCGCCCGCGCCAGATCCTCATCGGAGGGCAGCACCCGGGGCCAGGTCACGCCCAAGCTTCCTGGCGTCCGGTAGGCCTCGTGAGCGGGGCGCTCCACGGCAGGGAGGTCTTGAACGTCCATGGGCACGATCAGGCACGTCACCGTCCGCTCGAGAAGGGCGATGCGCACGGCGCGGTCGACGGTGTTGGGCAGCTGCTCGGGGCTGAGCACCATCTGGACGTACTCGCCGGCGACGTCCTTGAACAGCGTGGTCAGATCGACCTCTTGCATGTAACTGGCGCCCAGGGCGGTGGTAGCGGTCTGTCCCACTATGGCCAGCACCGGTTGGTGGTCGAGGCGTGCGTCGTAGAGGCCGTTGAGCAGGTGGATGGCCCCCGCCCCCGAGGTGGCCAGGCACACACCCAGCTCGCCGGTGAACTTGGCGTGGCCGGAGGCCATCATGGCGGCCATCTCCTCGTGCCGGGGCTGGATGAGGCGAGGATCGTTGCCGGCGCGGTTGAGGGCGCCCAGGATGCCGTTGATCCCCTCCCCCGGGTAGCCGAAGATGCGATGGACTCCCCACTGACGGAGCCGCTCGACGAGAAAGTCCCCAACGGTCATGGCCATGGTTCTCTCCTTCCCCTCGACCACTCTGCCAGAGTGACGAAGCGGGCGGCACCCAGGATTCTTCGTTTCAGGCACCGACGACAGTCGGCAACCGACCTAGCGCCGTCCCCGGGAGGAGCGCGCCAGATACATGCCTGCCAGCGTGAGGCCGACGACGATGCCGAGAGCCAGATAGAGCGCTCCACCGACGTTGGCGTCCCGTTGACTGCTGGTTGCCTTACGAATGCAATTGCGAAGACGAGGGCAACGAGGGCCAGCGGCTGTGATGCCACCTCTCACAGCGTCATGATGCCGCCCGGTCGGTAATTGGGCGCTCGGGTCTTGGACGGCTGTCGACGGCAGCGACTCGACTGTTCAGGTCAGGGGTACTGCTCAGAATGGTTGCCCTGCGGCGCCTCGTTCCGATGCTCGGCAGGATTACCTGGTCCCCGAACGGCCCTGATCCTGCGCACGGGGCAATCTTCGCATTTCGTCGCTATGACGATCCCTGGGCGACGGCGAGCTGGGCGATGACCTCTGGCCGCTTGTCCAGCGAGCGAGCCGCTAGCAACCAGTCGCACAGGGCGGCGGCGGAAAGGCCGAAAGCGCCGGCCGGCAGTTTCAGCTCGGCGCTGGCGGATCGAATGGTGACGCCGTCGCCTGGCGTGATCGCCTGCATCCACTCCCACCTGATGAGCGTCCGCTGTTCTCCAGGCCCGAAGACCGACACCCCATGGAGGTCGACGCGGAAGCGCAGTTTCGGTCCGAAGGGCCGAGTTTGCAGGACGTGCTCCGCCGCGCGCATACCCACGGCGTCACTCTAGGAGGACTGTCCGAGCCTTACCGGCACCGCGCCGATGGGGCACGGCGATGCAAGATCCACCGGGCGGCTCGTCGTGGGTGGAAGAGGCGACCCGTCAGTGGCCACCGACGGGTCGCGTGTCGCTAAGGGTAAGGCGTTACCCGGGATTGCTCTCAAAGGTGGCCGGTTGACGCCAGCGGAAACGCGCTTGCGCCCATAGGCGGCCGGGGGCCACCTCAGCGAATTCCCTGCTCTCAGCATGACAGGGTAGAACGCGTGGCTCGCCCGGCCGCAAGAGGGCTTCGGCGCGTGAAGGCACACCGAGCGGCAGTTCGGGCGCGGGTCAACTCCCGGACTGACTACCTGGGCCGAGGCACGACTGGCCGGCGGCCGAGCGCCCTATCCGTCGATGTGTAGGCAGCAAAGGAGGTGTCCGCTGGCGCAGACCGCAAGCCGGTCCCTCTATGACGGTTGTTGCGCGAGCTCCTTTGCGGCACCGCGAGGGCGGCGAACGACGAGCGAGTATCCGACGATGACACCGGCAGCCGCAACGCTCCCAGCTCCCAAGACGAGCCATGCCGGGGCTTGGGGAGCGGCACACGACCCGGTCGCGTCGCGATCCCCTGAACCGTGGGCCGGCGTGTCGACGATGAACGTGTCGTTGCACGGGGGAGGCTCCGGTCGCGCATTGGCGGCTACGACCGAAACAGTGACAACGAAAGCGGCGGCGGCGAACATCACGACGATCGCGAGCTGCAGGAGTTTCACGCCTCGATTGTCGCGCGGGGTGCAGCCCGGCACCTGTCGGATCGAGGCTGTGGCGACGCGGGGACGGTCGACCGTCTCCGATCGCGCTGTGCCGCTACAAGATGTCGCGCCCGATTCGGCGTTCCGTGCGGCCCCACCTGACCACAGCCCAGCGAGGAGGTCGTCCTTACCGAGGAGCGCCGAATGCCCGGTCCGGGCGCTCCGGCCACAAGGAGGAGACGCACAGAACGTGCGGCGCTGGGGTGCCCCGAAACGCCGCGTGCGGACGCCTGCGGTTCGGGTCGACGTTCTGTGCCTTCTCGGGGGGTGACGACAGCGCGGTACGGCAGTTCTGGCGCAACCAGGGACGCGCATTTCACGCCACAACTTGGACGACATCAGGACCGGTCAACCCGCTGCAACCACATCATGGCGAGCAGGGACGCTGCAAAGACTGCCGCGACGAGCCAGTAGATCCAACTGGCCACTACGCCGAGTAGAACCCACATAGCGACTGCTATCCAGCCGAAGATGACTCCCCATCGGAACACGTACACATGATGCCCAATTGAGGGCAGGACGAACGACGGCGGCGCCGAGCGGCAGATATGGCGCGACCATGATTGACCTTCAAGTGATCCAACGGCGCTGGCGAACATGAGCCACTCGCTTGGTCTCGCGTGACAGGAGAGGTCATTCCTGGTCTTCGAGCCCTCGGTGCCCCAAGATACGAGAGTGCTTCAGCACCCACCCGCAGGGTGGTATCCCGATCCGGGCCTGCCCGGCCGCCTGCGTTGGTGGGATGGAAGCCGGTGGACGGACGATGTCGTTGCCCACTCCACAGCTGGGCCTGGGACGGCGGTCGTGCTGCGGGCCGGGATCACCGGGTTGCGACGGCATCTATGGGCCTGGCTGGTCATGGCCCACGTCTCACTCGGGGCGGTCCTCGTCGTGTACTTCATGATGGTCGCTGGGAACAGCCTCGCCTACGGCTACAGCTACTGGCACGAGCCCCCTCCCTCGGAGGCAGGCGAGATCGCAGCTGTCGTGTCACTGCTAGCGCTGTTTCTGGTCACGTGCGTGATCGGTGTCATTGCCTACGGGTGGATGTGCCGTTATGCCCTCGCGGCTCGAGAAGAAGTAGGGGTTGGGATCGTAACGGCCCTTCGAGGCGCCCTCGGGCCAGCGATGCGGACGTCATGGTTCGCGGTCCCGGCATTTGCCGCCACGGCCATCGGCACGATGTTGGTTGTGCCCGGCCTGGTCCTTATAGCCGTGCTCGGCACCCTGCCGTTCCCCTTCCTGGCGAAGGTACCGCGGCCAGCGGTTCAGCACTTCCGCCTCGTCGGCCGGTTTGACGGGCAGGTCATCGCGGTCGGTGCCTTGGCTGTGCTGGTCGCCATCCCGTTCTGAGCCGTGGCTGTGACCGCCAGCTTCCTCACTGAGGCCTACGACGGGCTTGCCGAGGTGATGTCGTGGCCGTTGGCATGGGCATGCTTCGTCCTAGCGGCGCTCGTCACCGCCTGGGCCGCCTCGGCCTTCGCCTTACTGTATGCGACCTCGAACACTTCGGGTTAATCGGAGGGTGCCTAGCGGCAGATATGGCGAGTGCGAGCAGTCGGCTGCGAGCATCTCATGCCGTCCCCACATCAGTCGCGGTCCGTGAACAGGAGGACGCGACGCTCCCCGCTCTGCCAGAGCTCGGCGTGGAATGGAAGCTGCCCTGGGGCCGACCGCGGAGGTTTCCAGTTGGGCTGGTCATAGAAGTTTGGCTCCAGCTCACGCGTCCACACCGACCGCCGTTGCGTGAACTCGAGCCACCGCAGAGGTCCCCCTCCTACCGACACGGCTACCTCCACATCATCGTTCCCGAGTAGCGAAGAGACCGCCTCTCGACTGAGCTCGTCATCGGACTGCTCGTAGAGGTTTCCAGCGCGATCCCAGAGTCGACCGTCCCATGACAAGCGGCCCCGTGCCGGTGGTCGCTTGTTCCGACGCTTGGACACCGTCCAAGTCTGCCTACACCGGACTCGGCTCGGAGCCCGAAATCCAGCCGGGGGCACAGGCACCCCGTGGCAGCGCCAGTACGGCAGTTCTGCGCTATCTGACAGGCCGCCACCGGAACCAGTGGCGTTCCTCGAAGGGCTTACCCATGCGCAAGCGCCCCTCTCCAACGCGAGTCGAGATGACAATCCGACCTGGAATAGAACCTTCGATCCGAAGGGCTCCGTCTACATACGTCACGGACTCGATCGGCACGTGTCCAACGCGCTCATCGTCTTCAACCGCCGTCAACTGTCCCTCCACCAAGAGGTCAAATGGGAAGCGACCGAGACGACCATCACGACTCAGGATGGGCCTCTCAATGAAGCCCCGAATGATCACCGTCCCTGGCTCCTGCACCACGGCGTCTAGGTCGACCCATGCGTCATGAAGGACTTCGTGGAGTTCAACAGCCGTCAACAGTGCGTCACGACGACGAACTGATTCGATAGGCCACGGGACCTTCCACTCGTCGTCCCACTCGTCACCAGGGTTGCCACCCGATGTGAGCACGTCCCAGTCCTCGGGATCGCACAGCCAAAGGACCTCGAACTCCCCATCGTGTGTTGGCCCGGAAACAACGCGCATGTGCAGCGGCCCGCGCTCCGAGAGAGCATGGACCTCATCACCGGGCCGAAGAGTTTCTGCCTCACGCCAGTCCACCCCAACAGAGTGCCCGCTACTAGCACTTGCTGCTCATTCGGAGGCCGCTGCGACGCAGGAATCCCGATACGCCGAGCGGCAGCTATGCACTGGGCCCGTGAGAGGAGCGGGTGACAGCCTGCGGGCCGGCTCAGCCGGCTTGCGTACGCGGCTTGGTCTCAAATGCCGCCACAACATGATCCGTGATCGTCGCTGCGAGCCAGCCGACTTCCTCTCCGTCTTTGGAGGATCGGTGAGGACATCGGCGTCATCAAGTCCCGCGCGAACTGCTCGTTCGACTGCCACCCACTCCTTGTCTTCGCCCATCATCATCCTGTCGGTCCTCGCCTCCGGCGACTCGGCGAGGTGGCCTGCGAAGGGAAGCCGAGCGCGCCATATTGCCCGGTCCGAGCACACGCCGCTTGACGGGCTGGCCGCACGGAATGTTCGGTCACCTGGCCGAAGCGCCGAGCGGCAGTTCCGCGTTCCATGTCGTGGGTCAAGCGTCTTGTACCTCTCCCCGGGTCCAGCGTCGGCCCCCGAAGCGCTGACCGGTATCGAGGTCCACGACCCAAAGGACCTGACCCAGGGCTACAAGCCGTTCCTTTCTTCCAACAAGCGTGACGAATGGGTAGGAGTCGCCAACACGGAGCCTTCCGGTCATTGGGAAGCCGACCCAGACGTGTCCGCCTCTGGCCAGCCCCAACCTGACCTTGTGGCCATCAAGGCCACGGAGCACTGCGATCTTCTCTTGATCGGATGCTCTTGAAACCCGCTTGCCGAGAACGACCAACACGACGACCAGAGCCGTCACCAGTGCCACGACCAGAACCTCCATGCCGAGGAATCCTCGCACGGAGGGAACCGGCGGTCGCAGCGAGCGACCGCCGCCACACAACCGCCGGCTTGAGTGTCAGATCGGCAGTTCGGCACTCGCATCTTCATGAGAGGGATTGGGTCATCTCTCGAATTTTTGATCCCAGGTCTTGGGTCGAGCGGCGCTTGAAGGAGATCGACCATGAGTTCCCACGAAAAGCAGCAAATGTATCTGTCTTGGCGGCTGTCGGTCAATGTGGTTTTGGAAGAGAATGTCCGGCAACTAGAAGCGGCTGCCGGTATACCTCGGGGGATGAGTTTTATTGAGCCCAACAAACCGACGACCTTTGCTGTCCGACGTCCCGCCGACCCGCGATGGTTGGATAGGCAGGTGGACTTCCTGGCAATCCGGTGCCCGGGCGACGTCCCGCCCTGCCAGCTGGCCGGACTCCTGCGGCTCACCTGGGCTGCCACCGACGTCTTCGGACTGATCTCGGCCACGGTGGATGGCTTCTCCGACTGCAGCGATCTCCCAGCCGACGCCTCTGCCGCCCTTCAGCGCCTGCGGGCGCTGGCGGCTGATCGCCACGCCTCAGCGCCGAGACGGGGTGGCTTCCTCCGAGCGGTCCGGCCGGAGGCTCCGACGAACATGGCGGTGGAGGTGGAGTTGCGAGGAACCGACCGCGAGGTGGTGACGGCCTTCGCCCCGTACTCGATCCACGCCGAGCTGCTCGATGAATCGGGGGCGGTGCTGCTGGTGTTCCACGACTCCGGAACTGCCGTGTCGCTCTCCGTGGCGAAGCCAGCTCTCGTCGGCCCGGCGCTTGAGCTTCTCGATCAGGAAGAGGCTGCGTTTGAGCGACGCGACTAAATACCGGCTATCCGCGACTCGGCGGTGACCAGTTCGACCGGAGCGCGCGTCAATATGAGCGGCACATACATGAGTTGAGCGGGCAGCGCCTGGATCATGCCCGGCAGCGTTGGCTGGTGTGCCGCCTGAGGATGCCGACACTCTTCCCGAGCACCCGAGCCGGTAGGGCGGGGCCTCAGAGTCGGGACGCTCCCACCTCGATAACGAGCAGGAAGCCGACTTCGGCGAGGGCCTCTAGGACCAGACTGGCTCCGCTCTTCGACAGGTCGGTGGCGTACTGGTACGCCCGGACGCTGTACAAGCCAAGTAACCCCAGGGCGACCGCGAGAATCCACCCGGTGAGTACACCGGTGAGCGCCAGCACCACAATGGTGACGAGGAAAGCGGCGCCTGTGCCTCCTGCTTTCAACGCTCTCACCAGTTGCTCGCCGCGCTCGTAGGCCACGTCGCGGTCCTCTTCCGCCTGCACCCGCCGTCCCCGCTCGTCGTCACGCTCCCCAGCGAGCTCAGCCTTCTGCGCCTCTGTCGAAGCGATGACAGCGTCCTTCTCCTGGCGGACCTTGTCCACCCGCTCGTCGAGCCGCTGCTGTTCTCGCAAGATTCGGGCGTCGCGCCGTGCGGTGCGCCGCTGGTTCACGGCAGAGCCCTTGCGTACTGCGGTGTGCTCACCGGTCGTTTCCTCGAGGAGGCCGAACAGCTCGCTTTGGATGGCTGTTCGGGTGTCCTCTACGGACAACTCATCGGAGCCTTGGCACAACTGGTCGGAGAGGGTCAGCACCTCATCGAGGGTGAAGCCGTTCGCCATCCCGAAGAACGAACTGCGGACGGTCGCGTCGGCGACCATTTCGGCGAGGTGGCTTCGCTCGGCGGGGTCCTCGGTGGTCAACGCGGCCACATACATCACCCAGGTGGCCGGGGGGACCGTGACCGGCAGGTAGTCGGGTCCGTCGAACAAGTCCCGGTGTGCGCGGCCGGTCAGTGTCTCCCGGGCGATGAAGTACGCGCCGGTTGGTCCGATCTCCGGCCGGGACCGCCAGCGCATGACCATCGCGCACGACTCGGCGTCTGCCGCAGCGGAGGTGACGCTTCTCTGCGCCCGACGACCACGAGCCTCTGCTTCGCTGACCAGTCCGAGCATCCGGGTCTTGATGGCTTCGACGGTCGCTCGGTCCGCGGCCGACTTGTTGCCATGCCCACGGGTGAACACTCCGAGGCCGGCGAGCCGTCGGCGGATGTCCCGGTGTCGGCGCTCGAACTCGTACCAGGTCAAGGACGGATCCGCTTCCAGGCCATGCACCCAGGCGCGCACGAACGGGTTGCCGGCAAGTCGGTGAGCCATCCCGGGGAGGCGCACCGGCACGGCTGCGTTCAGGGCTTCGCCCTTCGCCGCCTCCCAAACCCGTTCCCACTCCTCAAGCGTGTGGTGAGCGACGAGCACCTCCACGCCGAGGCGTAGCGACATGGAGATGAGGTTCTCCACCATCTCCTGCTCTGACGTGCCGTCCTCGACTAGTTGAACGAGCGTGCTGGTATCGAGAAGGAGCCG
>JADDQT010000439.1 GCA_016781225.1 Actinomycetota bacterium | reverse complement strand
CCCGCCGCGACTCCGCAGGCGCTGCTGGTGAACGTCTACGAGGGTCTGGTCAAGCTCGACGAGAACGGCAAGATCCAGCCACTGCTGGCGAAGTCCTGGACGGTGTCCCCGGACCGCAAGACCTACGACTTCAAGCTGCAGGAGGGAGCCACCTTCACCAACGGCGCGAAGTTCACCGCGGACGACGTCAAGTTCAGCATCGACCGGGTCAAGGGCCCGGAGTGGACGAGCTCGCTGAAGGCATACATGGACGTCGTGGGCAGTGTGGACGTGGTGTCGCCCACCGAGGTCAAGGTGAACATGAAGGCGCCGAGCAACAACTGGCTGTTCGAGATGACGACCCGGATCGGCGCGATGTTCTCCAAGACCGGGGTCTCCGACCTGGCCAACACCGCGATCGGGACCGGGCCCTACAAGCTGCAGAAGTGGACCCGCGGCGACTCGATCGTCCTCGTCCGCAACGACAAGTACTGGGGCACCAAGCCCGAGGTCGGCACGGTCACCCTAAAGTACTTCAAGGACCCCACCGCGATGAACAACGCGCTGCTCACGGGCGGGATCAACGTGATCTCGACGCTGCAGACGCCGGAGACGCTGAGGCAGTTCACCAGCGACAACCGGTACCAGGTGATCGAAGGGACGACGAACGGCGAGGTCGTGCTGTCGTTCAACAACGGCAGGGCCCCGCTGAACGACAAGCGGGTGCGGCAGGCGGTCTGCTACGCCATCGACCGCAAGGCGGTCATGGACACGGCGTGGGGCGGCCACGGCCAGCTCGTCGGCAGCATGGTGCCGCCGACCGACCCCTGGTACGAGGATCTCTCGGACACCTACCCATACGACCCGACGAAGGCCAAGTCGCTGCTGGCCGCCGCGGGCCACCCCAAGCTCGATCTCGCCTTCCGCATCCCGAACCTGCCGTACGCCGTGGCCATCGCCCAGGTGGTGAAGTCGCAGCTGGCTCAGGTCGGCGTCAACGCGAAAATCGACGTGCTGGAGTTCCCGGCTCGTTGGCTCGACCAGGTGTTCACCAAGTACGACTACGACATGTCGATCGTGAACCATGTCGAGCCGCGCGACATCCAGACCTTCGGGAATCGGGACTACTACTGGCGGTACGACAACAAGCGGGTCCAGCAGCTGCTCTCTGCCGGTGACAAGGGCACCGAGCAGGAGCAGGTCGCGGCCTACAAGCAGGTCGCCCGGACCCTTGCCGAGGACGCCGCCGCGGACTGGCTGTT
>JADDQT010000195.1 GCA_016781225.1 Actinomycetota bacterium | reverse complement strand
GGCTGCCACACCATCTCGCCGGCCTCGTTCTGGACCCATTCGCCCTCGGCCCACTCCTCGTCGGCGTACGCCGCCTGCTCCTCGGCCAGCTGGCTCTCGCTCTTGATGTCCACCCGCCACCCGGTGAGGCGGGCTGCCAGGCGGGCGTTCTGGCCCTCCTTGCCGATGGCCAGTGACAGCTGGTAGTCGTGCACGATCACCGTGGCCGTGCCGGTCTCGTCGTCGAGGCGCACCTCCTTGACCTTGGCCGGCTGGAGGGCCCGCATCACGAACTCGGCGGGGTCCTCGGAGTAGGGCACGATGTCGACCTTCTCACCGCGAAGCTCGTTGGTGACCATGCGCACCCGCGCCCCGCGGGCTCCGACGCATGCGCCCACTGGGTCCACGTTCGCATCGTTGGACCACACGGCGATCTTGGTGCGATGCCCCGGCTCGCGCGCCGCGGCCCGGATCTCCACCACGCCGCTGAGGATCTCGGGGACCTCGAGCTCGAAGAGACGCTTGATGAGCCCGGGATGGGTGCGGCTGACCACGATCTGAGGCCCCTTGGTGGTCTTGCGCACCTCCACGATGTAGGCCTTGAGGCGGGCGCCGTGATCGTAACGCTCGAAGGCCACCTGCTCGGCCTGGGGAAGCAGGGCCTCCACCTTGCCCAGGTCGAGCAGCGTGTAGCGGTTGTCGCTCTGCTGGATGATGCCGGTGACGATGTCGCCCTCTCGGCCGGCGTACTCCTCGTACTTGAGGTCGCGCTCGGCCTCCCGGATCCGCTGCAGGATGACCTGCTTGGCGGTCTGGGCCGCGATGCGTCCGAAGTTCTCGGGCGTGTCGTCCCACTCCCGCACCACATTGCCCTCGGCGTCCAGCTCCTGGGCGTACACCTTGATCTCCATGGTGTCGGGGTCGATGGTGACCACGGCCTCCTCGGCGGACCCGGGCATGCGGCTGTAAGCCGCCACCAGGGCGTTGGCCAGGGCATCGAGGAGCGTGTCGACCCCGATCCCCTTCTCGCGCGCCACGACTTGGAGCGCGTCCATGAACTCGAAGTTGCTCTTCATCTCAGGCTGACACCCTCTTCCCGTCGCCGGCCTTCTTCCCGCTCTCGGCCTTCTTCTTCTTCTTCTTATTGGCTGGTGCTGGACCCTTGCCCGGCTTGGGTTGCGCTTCCCACTCGAAGACGGTGCGGGCCCGATCGATGTCGGTGTAGGCCAGGGACCGGGCCACGCCTGCTCCCGGCCCCTCCGAGGGCACGATCACGATGCCCTCGTCGTCGGCCGCCTCCAGGCGTCCCCGCTCCCGCCGCTCCCCGGGCACGTGCGGGCAGGTCTTCACCGAGACGGTGGCGCCCACGAACCGGCGGAACTGCTCCGTGGTGCGCAGTGGCCTCTCGAGGCCGGGACTCGTGACCTCGAGGGTGTAGCGACCTGGTACCAAGTCGTGCTCGTCGAGCAGCCGGGAGACCCGGCCGGAGACGTCGCTCAACGTGTCGAGGTCTACGCCGGCGGCCCCGTCTACGACGACCTGGAGCTGGCCACCGGTGAAGCGGACCTCGACCAGCTCGAGATCCTTCTCGGCCACGAGGGGCGCGACGATCTCGTGGACTCGTGTTGCCACGTCCACCCTCGCACCTCCTTCATCGATCGCTTGCGAGCACGAATGCAAAAGCGCGGGCATCCGCCCACGCCTGGCGGTGAGTATACCGTCGCACCCCGTCGCCCGCGGTCAGGCACGGGCGCCTCTCGGGGCCTTGGGCGCCTCGACCACCACGGCAGAGAACACCACCGCCGGTACACCCGCGCCGATGTTGCGCCTGCGCATGCGCGAGGCAAGGAGGTAGTGGGCCGACCTGGCGGCGGCCGCCCGATCGTGCCATTCCCGGAGCAGCGCATCGGTGTCGTCGTCCCACGACGCTCCCTTCGGCCTGTCGTCGGGCCGGTTCAACTGTGGGTCGCTCACTCGTCTCCTCCGAGTGCGGTCGGTCGGGAAGGGAACCTCTAGCCGCCGCTCTCGGTCATCTTGCGGATCAGATCGACACGCTGCTCGCTTGCGTTGGCGTCGCTCCCCTGCTCCACCAGGAGCGCCTGGCGGTCCTTCTCGGCCTCGGCTGCAGCGGCGCCGTCGGCAGCGGCGAGCCGGGACTCCACCCCCTCGTCCACCAGGAGGCGGGCTTCCTCCAGGAGAGCCTGGACCATCTCGTCCTCGGGCACCACCCGGACCACCTTGCCCTTGACGAACAGATGGCCCCGCTTGCGTCCGGCGGCGATGCCGATGTCGGCCTCGCGAGCCTCACCGGGGCCGTTGACCACACAGCCCATGACGGCTACTTGGATGGGCAGCTGGTCTGCCTCCAGGGCGGCCTGGGCATCCTTTGCCACCTGGATGACGTCGATCTCCGCCCGGCCGCACGACGGGCAGGCGATGAGGTCGAGCCCCTTGCGCTCGCGCAAGCCCATGGCCTCGAGCAGCTGTCGCCCCGCCCGGGCCTCTTCCACCGGGTCGGCGGTGAGCGAATAGCGGATGGTGTCGCCGATCCCCTCGGCCAGCAGGGTGGCGATCCCAGCGGTGCCCTTGATCAGCCCCGCCGGTGGTGGGCCGGCCTCGGTGACGCCGAGGTGCAGCGGATGGCCGACGCCATCGGGCGCGTCCCGCTCGAGGGTGTCGGCGAGCAGCCGGTAGGAGTCGATCATCAGGCCTACGTTGGAGGCCTTCACCGAGATCTTCACGTCGTCGAAGCCCACCTCGGCGAAGTAGGACAGCTCGATCTTCGCCGACTCCACGAGCGCCTCCGGGGTGGCCGTGCCCCCGTACTTCTCATAGAGCTTCGAATCGAGCGACCCGGCGTTGACGCCGATGCGTATAGGGACCTTCCGGTCCCTGGCCTCGGACGCGATGGCCTTGACGTGGACCGGGTTGCGGATGTTGCCCGGGTTGAGGCGCAGGCACTGGACCCCGGCTTCGAGGGCGGCAAGGGCCATGCGGTGGTCGTTGTGGACGTCGGCGACGATGGGCACCGGTGAACGGGGAACGATGCGAGCCAGACCCTCGGCTGCATCCTGGCGGTTGCAGGTGCAGCGCACGATGTCGGCGCCGGCACCGGCCAGGGCGTAGACCTGGGCCAGGGTGCCTTCGACGTCGGCGGTCTTGGTCACCGTCATCGACTGCACGCTGACCGGAGCGGTGCCGCCCACTGCCACGCTGCCCACGTGGATCTGGCGGGTCCTGCGGCGAGGTGTGCTCATCTCGCCGACAACCTATCCGGGGCCGCGACCAACCGGTTTCCCCCAGCCAAGCCCCGCCCGGTCTACTGGAAGGGGTTGTCGAAGGGCTGCACGGCGTCGAGGTAGAGCGACGAGACGGCGATGAACACCAGCAGGACCACCACGGCGTAGAACACGGGCATGGCCTTGGACACGTCGGCGTGGTAGCGCCGCCCTCGCCGGGACCGCAAGCGTTCGTAGGTGGCGATGGCCACGTGGCCCCCGTCGAACGGGAGCAGCGGCACCATGTTGAACATGCCGACGAAGACGTTGATCAGCACGAGGAGGGTCAGCACCTGCTCCCACCCTGCGGCGGCAGCCTGGGAGGCCAGCCGTCCGAAGCCGAGCGGGGAAAGGAACCGCGGCTCGCTGCCGTCCGGTTGGACCGGACCGGGTGAGGGCCGGTCGATGAGCTGCCGGCCGTAGGAGGACGCTCCCGACGGCGAGAACATCTGCCCCAGCCCCTTGACCGTCCCCACCGTGAACCGCCACAGCTGGGAAGCCGACTTCCCGACCGCCTCCACCGGCCCCGCCCTCTCCTCCTCGAAGGCGGGCCCGATGCCCACGAAGCCGGTGGGCTCGGTGGGCCGGGAACCAGGCGGATCATCCTTGACGCTCACCTTGCTGCGGTCCGCCGGGGTGACGGTGAGCGTGAGCCGCCGGCCCTCCCGCTCCACCACGAAGTCGATGGGCTGCCCCGGCCGCTGACGGATGTGGGTGGCCATCCTCTCGAAGGTGGTGAAGGCGACGCCGTCGTAGGAGATCAGCTTGTCCCCCACTCGGAGGCCGGCCATCTGAGCAGGGCTCGGACCGCTCTCCAGCTCCGAAACCGACCCAATCCGCGGCGCCTCCTCCTCGACGCCCACGCCGGCGAAGAGGGCGAACAGCAGGAGGAACGCCATGATGAAGTGGGTGACCGAGCCGGCCACGGCCACCGACATCCGGCGCCAGTACGGCTGCTGGCGGTAGGTGCGAGGCTCGTCGACCGGGTCGACCTTCTCGATGTTCACCATGCCGGGGATCTTCACGTAGCCCCCCAGGGGAAGGGCCTTGACGCCGTACTCGGTCTCGCCCTTCCGCACCGACCAAAGGCGGGGACCGAAGCCCAGGAAGTACTCGGTGACCTTCATGCCCGCCCACTTGGCCGTGACGAAGTGACCGAGCTCGTGGATCATGATCATGGCCACGAAGGCCAGGATCACGAGCACCGTGCGGGTGACCCCGGTGAGCACTGCGACCACCGCGCCGGCGCCCAGAGA
>JADDQT010000438.1 GCA_016781225.1 Actinomycetota bacterium | reverse complement strand
GCCCCAGGCGACTTGGTCCTCGTGCATGCCGGCTCGGCCATCTCCTCGCTCGAGAAGGCCGGCGGGGAAGAGCGATGACCGACTTCCTCTACCCCTTCATCGAGGCCGACGAGCGCGATCCCGTACCGCTGCTGGCCGATCTCTCCCGCTCCGCCGACGCCAAGTGGAACCAGAGCACCGACCTTCGCACTCGCACCCTGGCCGACCTCGACCAGCAGCTCCGGGCCGCGGCTGCGGCCATGGCCGAGCGCTTCGCCGCGGGGGGCCAGCTCTTCACCTTCGGAAACGGAGGAAGCGCCACCGACGCCGACGGCGTGGCCCAGCTCTTCACCAGGCCCCCGGTCTCCGCCGCCGCGGGGGCTCGCCCGCTTCCGGCCCGCTCGCTCGCCGCCGACCAGGCCATCCTCACCGCGCTGTCCAACGACATCGGCTTCGACGTGGTGTTCTCCCGACAGCTCATCGCCTACGGACGGGCCGGTGACATCGCCTTCGGAACCTCCACCAGCGGCAACTCGGACAACCTGCTGATGGCCTTCACGGAGGCCAGGAAGCGGGGCATGCTCACCGTGGGGCTGGCCGGCTACGACGGCGGCCGGATGGCCGCCAGCGACGACCTCGAGCATTGCCTGGTCGTCCGCTCCGACAGCGTCCACCGGATCCAGGAAGCCCAGACATCCGTGGCCCATGCGCTGTGGAGCCTCGTCCAAGCAGAACTTCGAACCCGAGAAGAGGTAACCGTATGAAATTCGTCGACGAGTACCGCGATCCCGCCGCCGCCCGATGGGCGGTGGAGCAGATCAAGGCCCTGTCCGACGGGCAGCACCTCAAGTTCATGGAGGTGTGCGGCGGCCACACCCATACGATCTACAAGCACGGGATCGAGCGGGTGCTGCCTGCCAACATCGAGCTCATCCACGGGCCCGGTTGCCCGGTGTGCGTGATCCCGATGGGTCGGGTCGACGACGGCATCGCGGTGGCCGAGACCCCGGGCGTGATCTTCACCTCCTTCGGCGACATGATGCGGGTGCCGGGCAGCAACGGCAGCCTGCTCGACGCCAAGGCCCGGGGAGCCGACTTCCGAATGGTGTACTCCCCGCTGGACGCCCTGCGCCTGGCCAAGGAGAACCCCGATCGGGAGGTCGTGTTCTTCGCCATCGGATTCGAGACGACGGCTCCGTCCACGGCGGTCACCCTGATGAAGGCCCGCGCCGCCGGCATCACCAACTTCAGCGTCTTCTGCAACCACGTCACCATCGTCCCGCCGCTCAAGGCCATCCTC
>JADDQT010000194.1 GCA_016781225.1 Actinomycetota bacterium | reverse complement strand
GCCGGCGCCTGGCGCCCATCGGCCTCGCCATCCGCACGGTGAGGTCCCGCGGGTACCTGCTGGAGCCGTCAGAAACGGTACAGACAACGGCAGGCGAAGCGTAATCAGTCGACGACAAAGGGGACACATTGGGGTCATACCGTGCGTCCGTGCACGTTTGGGTGGACGCGTCCCGGGGACCGGGCCGGGTCAGGCGGGGACCACCAGGCGATCGGCGCCCGTGGATGCGGCCACAGGCGCCCGTCGCGTGGCGACGGTGACCCGGTTCCGCCCGTCACGCTTCGACTGGTAGAGGGCTTCGTCGGCGTGCCTCATCAGCTCGGCGCCGGTGAGGGCGTTGCGAGGGAAGGTCGAGATCCCGGCACTGATCGTCACTGACAGCTCAGGGCGGTTGCCGTGAGCGGAAGCGATCTCCTGGGTCAGGTGCTCGGTCAGCCGGAGGGCCGCTTCAGGCGTGCAGTCGGGGAGGACGAGGGCGAACTCCTCCCCACCGAAGCGGGCCGGGAGGTCGATCTGGCGGAGCGAGGTGGCGAGGATGCGGCCGATCCGACGGAGGACCTCGTCGCCTCCTGCGTGGCCCAGCGAGTCGTTGATCCGCTTGAAGTGGTCGACGTCGAGCATCACCAGGCTGAGCGGCTCGTTGCTGCGGGCCGCTCTGACCACCTCCCGGTCCAGGGTCTCGTCGAACGTCCGACGGTTGGGCAGGCCGGTGAGGTCGTCCACCCGGGCCAGGCGTGCCACCTCGGCCAGGAGGGTGGCGCTGCGGATGGAGAGGGCGCCGTGGGCGGCGAACTCCAGCAGGGCGTTGATACGGCTGGCGCTCATCACCTCGCTCAGCCCTCCGCCGTGCTCCACCACCAAGGCACCGATGACACAGGCATCGCTGATCATGGGGACCACCACCAGGTTCCTGGCTCCGGGCAGCGCCTCGTCGAGGATCCGATCGTCGGCGCCGAGGATCCGGACCAGCTGCGGCTGACGACTCGTCCAGCACCGGCAGAGCAGCTCGCCCGGCATCCTCTCCTGGGGACGCAGGGGGCCGGGCCGGGCCTCGCCTGCTCGCCCGACCCAGACCTGGCGCACGCCGGAATCGTCTCCGAGCACGAAGGCCCCCCGAGGTGCACCAAAGGTCCGAAGCACGGATCCGAGCACCACCGGCCCCACGTCTTCGGGGGACCGCAGGTCTTGCAGCTCGGTCCCCATGGCCACCAGGCCCTGCAGCCCGCGCCTGCTCCGCCTGAGCTCGCGCTCGTTGAGCGAGGAGAAGGCGGCGGTGCCCATGGCGAGCACGAGGAAGGTCACCACGCCGGCCCCCACCATGGAGACCGGGACGTCGCCGGCGCCGGCGAACGCCGGCGGGTCCCATCGATCGGTGATCCCCGCCTCTCGCAGGGTGTGGGCGAGGACGAAGAGCAGGGAGTGCCACACGGCGATCTTCAGACCGGTCCGATAAGAGGCGAGAAGCGTCACCGCCACGACGTGAAGCCCGACCAGAACGGTGAGCAGGCTCCGGGGTCCGCCGGTCCGGGCCACCACTGCGGCGATCCAGAGGCCATCGGCCAGCAGCAGGGCCCCCACCAGGGTCAAGCAGCGCCGATGAAGCGAGCGGCGCACGACCTCGACGGCGGCGGTGAGCAGGGCGTACACCGCTGTGACGGGGGCCAGCGCCCGCTGGGGAGCTCCCACGGTTGCCGGCCACAGCGCGGCGCCGAGCAGAACGGTGGCGATCATCGTGAGCCGGAAGACCTGGAGGATGTTGGTGCGCTCGGCCAGTGGGACGAGCTCGGAGCCTGCCCCCGGCTCGGCTCCCAGCTGGGTCATCGAAGTACCGGCTGGGTCATCGGAACGGGTACAGCTCGTCGACCATGGGTGCTGCGGCCAGCTTGGGGTCACGCCGGTCGAAGAGGGTTTGCAACAGGAGGAACACCACCACGAGCCCGGTCAGCACCAACGCCGGCGAGAAGTCCTTGGCCGTGCTACGAGCGCTCTGCGCCAGAGAGGGCGAAGCGGCGACCGGCTCGAGGCGCGACCTCGACTGCGGCGGCGGTGGAGCCGCAAAGCCGGTGCGGGGCTGGAGCGGCACCGCCGGCTCGACCTTGGCCTCGGTGATGGGATCGGGGCCAGGGGCTGCAACCGGTTTGGGTGGTGTGACGCGCTGCGAGCGGGGCGGCGAGACCGGACCCCGGCGCGCGAGAGGCGGCAGTTCGGGCACGGGGACGGGTGAGGGCGGGAGGACGATGGTCGTACCCGCCGCGGGAATGGCCAGGGCCACCACCGTCTCCGTTCCCGTGGAGGTCGTGGGCGGCATGGAGGTCGTGAGCGGTGTCGACGTCGTGAGCGGTGTCGACGTCGTGGGTGGCGTCGACGTGGTGGGCGTCGAGGAGGTGAGCGGTGTGGAGGTCCTGGCGGGCGCGGCCGCGGATACGCCTGCGAGGCCCAAGAGGCCGGCCACGCCGAGCGCCGTCAGGAGTGCGCGCCAATCTCGCCCACCGTCACGACCGGCCATGCCTCCTCCTTGCCTTGCTGTATCGGCAGGTAGGCCGGCGAACTTCAGGACAACTTCAGGAATCTTCAGCCGGAGATGTTCCGTCCCATGCCGCGGGGCGGGCCCCTAGCGCTCCTCGTCGGTGCTGGCCTGGTGCTTCACCGCCTCCGCCTTCTGCCGGACCTCCTCCGGATCCCCGAGCAGGCGGTCGTCGCTCGGAGCCAGGTCCTCGTCGAGCTCGAACACCCAGGGGACGCCGGTAGGGATCTCGAGCCCCGGGATGTCGTCGTCGGAGATGCCCTTCAGGTGCTTCACCAGGGCCCGCAGGCTGTTGCCATGGGCCGAGACCAGCACGTTGCAACCCCGCCGCAGGTCGGGGACCACATGGTCGTACCAGTAGGGGAGCATGCGGACGACCACGTCCTTGAGGCACTCGGTGTGCGGGACCAGCTCGGGAGGCAGGTCCCGGTACCGCTCGTCTCGACCGGCGTTCCTCTCGTCGTCGGGTTCCATCGCCGGTGGACGCACGTCGTAGCTCCGTCGCCAAATCTGGACCTGGTCCTCGCCGTACTTCTCCGCCGTCGCCGCCTTGTCCAGCTCCTGCAGGGCTCCGTAGTGCCGCTCGTTGAGCCGCCAGTGCCGCCGCACCGGGAGCCAGGACCGCTCCATCACCTCCAGGGCCAGGTTCGCTGTGCGGATGGCCCGCGTCTGCACCGAGGTGTGCACCACGTCGAGGCGGACACCTTCCTCCCGGAGGAGGCGGCCGGCCTCTTTGGCCTCGTCCTCGCCCTGCGGGCTCAGGTCCGAGTCGTACCAGCCGGTGAAGAGGTTCTTGGCGTTCCAGTCGCTCTGGCCGTGACGCAGCAGGACCATGATGGGCATCGCGCCATCCTCGCACCGTGTGAGCGGCGACGCCGTTCCCCGGCTCGGCCGCCCGGCGCCGAGGAACGGGTCGGTCGGTGCCCAGGGTGGAGATGGGCTCGGAGTGGGTAACCATGCACCATGCAGGAGGCGCCCGCTCCGGAAGTCATCGCCGACCGCTACGAGCTCGGCACGGTCCTCGGGCGGGGAGGGATGGGAGAGGTACGGGACGGCCTCGACCGCCGTCTGGGCCGGCCCGTGGCCGTCAAGCTCCTCCGCAGGGACCTGGCTGCCGATCCCGAGCTGCGTCGCCGCTTCGAGGGCGAGGCCAAGGCCGCCGCCTGCCTCGCCCATCCCAACGTCGTGGCCGTCCACGACACCGGGGAGCAGGAGGGCGTCCCCTACATCGTCATGGAGCGCCTGGCCGGGCGGACGGTGGCCGACGAGATCGCCGAGGGCCCGCTCGAGCCGGCGCGGGTGCAGCGCCTCGGCCGTGAGGTCCTGGCCGCCCTGGACGTGGCTCATCGGGCCGGCATGGTGCACCGGGACATCAAGCCGGCGAACCTCCTCCTCACGCCCGAGTCGTCGGTGAAGGTGGCCGACTTCGGGATCGCCAAGGCGGCGGAGGCGCTGCCCTCGGACGTCACCGCCACCGGGCAGGTGATCGGCACTCCGGCGTACCTGGCTCCGGAGCGCCTGGAGGGCGCGCCGGCGACGGCTCGAAGCGACCTGTACTCACTCGGTGTAGTCCTCTACGAGGCGCTGAGCGGCACCAAGCCCTACTCGGGCGACACCTCCTGGGGCCTGATCCAGGCCATCGTCGATGGCCGGCACTGCCCCCTCCCCGAGGTGGCGCCGGGCTGCCCGCCGGCCCTGGCGGCCACCATCGAGCAGGCCATGGCCAAATCACCGGAGGATCGCTTCGCCACTGCAGCGGAGATGGCGGCGACTCTGGAGGACGTCGACCTCGTCGATGGCGCCGCCACCCGGCCCGTCGATGGCGCCGCCACCGTGGCCCTGCCATCGTCTGCGCCGGACCCCACGGAGCACCTGGCAACCGCCACTCATCCTCCCTGGCGACGCGGCCTCGGGACGGGCCGTCGCCGAGATGCACGGCGGTGGCTCGCAGGCGCCGTCGTGACCGCCGTGGTCCTCCTGG
>JADDQT010000437.1 GCA_016781225.1 Actinomycetota bacterium | reverse complement strand
GTGGACGAGGCCCGGGCCCTGCAGCCGGACGCCGTGCTCGTCAGCCCCGGACCGGGACGCCCGGAGGACGCGGGGATCAGCAACGCCCTGATCGCCGAGCTGGGCCGGGAGGTCCCCACCCTGGGCGTCTGCCTGGGTCACCAGTGCATCGGCGAGGTATTCGGGGGGAGCGTGGTCCGGGCCCCGAAAGTCATGCACGGCAAGACCTCCATGATCAGCCACGGCGGCGGGGGCATGTTGAGCGGCCTGCCGAACCCCTTCCAGGCCACCAGATACCACTCCCTGGTCATCGAGCGGGGCTCGGTCCCGCAGGAGCTCGAGATCACGGCCGAGGCCGACGATGGCACGGTGATGGGCCTGCGCCACCGGAGTTACCCCATCGAGGGCGTCCAGTTCCACCCCGAGTCCATCCTCACCGCCTCGGGCAAGGACATCCTGGCCAACTTCATGCGCTAGCCCACTCAGGGCCTGGGCACGACCGAGGTGGTCGTGGTGGTGGTTGTGGTCGTGGGCTGGGTGGTGGTGGTCTGGGGGCCGGTGGACACCACCAGGGTGACGGTGGAGCCCTTGTCCAGCTGGGCGCCCGCCCCCGGATCGGAGCGGATCACCTGGCCGGCGCGGACGGTGGGCGACGGCTCCGTGACCTTGCGCACCCTGAACCCGGCAGCCCGCAGCTCGCTCTCCGCCGCTGCCTCGTCCTGGCCCACCACGCTCGGCACCTGCACCTTGGCCTTGCCCGCGGACACCACCAGGCGCACGGTCGATCCCTTCTGCACGTCGGTGCCCTGCCTCGGGTCCTGGGACAGGACGAGGCCTTCGCGGCGGGTGTCGTCGGGTTGGGTGGTGATCTGCGCCTCCAGGCCCAGGCGTTGGAGCTCGGCCTCGGCGTCGTCCTGATCGTCGCCGACGAGATTGGGCACCTTCACCGGTTGGGGTCCCTGGCTGACCTGGAGGGTGACGGTGGAACCCTTGTCGACGGTGGTGTTGGGCGGTGGATCCTGGCCGACGACAGTGCCGGCGGCGGCGTCGTTGCCCACCGGCTGGCGCGTCACCTGCAGATCGGAGTTCCTCAGGATGGACTCCGCTTCGTCGGCGGTCTTGAACACGACGTTCGGCAGCGTCACCTGGCCCGAAGCCGTGTCGCCGAAGATTCCCAGCGTCTTGCCCAGCAGGTAGAACAGCACGAGGAGCACGGCGAGCATGGCAAGCAGCAGCCCGACGTAGACGCCGGTACGGCTGCGACCGGGCGGCGGGGG
>JADDQT010000436.1:609-1300 GCA_016781225.1 Actinomycetota bacterium | reverse complement strand
TACCCGACTCGGGCCGGGGCTCGACGTGCGCGCCGACGGGGGCTACGTCATCGCACCGCCCAGTCGACACGTCAGCGGGGTCGCCTACCACTGGGGACCGGCGCGCCAGCTGGCGACCCTTCCTGGCTGGCTGGTCGACCGCCTCGTCGCCCCCGAGCACAAGCCGCCTCCCGCTCCTGATGTGAGCCGGCTGCGCCATGACCAGGGCGTGTCGGCCTGGGCCACCGCCGCTCTGACCGGCGAGCTCGAGCGGATCGCCCAGGCGGAGGTAGGCCAGCGCAACCACGTCCTCAACCGGGCCGCTTTCGTGCTCGGCCAGATCGTGGGTGGCGGTCACCTCGACCGGGCAGACGTGGTCGGCCTTCTGGAGCAGGCGGGCCAAGCCGCCGGTCTGGGACCACGAGAGTCCCGGGCCACCGTCGCCAGCGGGATGGACGCCGGGCAACGGAGTCCCCGACATCCCACCGACCGACCAACCAGCGTCCGTGGGGGGACTGAGGCGCTCAGTTCCGGACACGACACAGTGGCGACCGGCACCCGGCCTGAGCCCGTCGAGGCAGACGGCAACGAGTTCGACCTGCGCACCATCGAGCTTCCCGAGTCCGGCCGGGGAGTGCTCGGGGCACAGCAAATGCCGGCGGTGGTGACCCGGGACCTGGGCTTCATCCCATGACGGAGGACGAGTGGCGCT
>JADDQT010000436.1:0-591 GCA_016781225.1 Actinomycetota bacterium | reverse complement strand
CCGATTGGCCGGTGCCTCGGCGGCCGAGCGCCATCGATCCCTGCTCAGCACCCAGGACGCCTCCGCCGGGCTGGACGTGCCCCTGGCCGACCTTCTCGGCCCCATGGAGCCGCTCGAGTCCACCCCGGTCGCCAACTGGCGGCGAGGAGCCGAAGGCGAGCGGACCACCGCCCGACTGCTGGCACCGCTCAGCCATGTCGGGTGGTCCGTGCTGCACGACCGGCGCATTCCGGCGTCGGGCGCCAACGTCGACCATCTGGTGATCGGATCAACCGGCGTGTGGGTCGTCGACTCCAAGGCGTACAAGGGACGCATCAAGGTCATGGGCGACGGGCGGCTGTGGTACGGGCGCAAGTGCCTGGACGACGTACTGGGCACTGCCCGCTGGGCCGCCGAAGCGGTGGAGGCCCAGCTCGGCGCCGAATTGGCCACCAACGGGCTCCACGTGCGGCCTGCCCTCTGCGTCCACGGTGCGAAGGTGCCCCGAGCACCGCTCACCTTCGACGGTGTCGTCCTGGCTACGCCGGGGACTCTGCTGAAGTGCCTGGCCGCCGGGGAGCCGGTGTTGGCCGAGGGGGACGTGGACCGCCT
>JADDQT010000435.1 GCA_016781225.1 Actinomycetota bacterium | reverse complement strand
GCCTCTCGGCGTGGGCTAGAGCTATCGACCCGGTGAGGTGGCCGAATTGCTGGGGGTGAGCGTGGACACCGTCCGCCGCTGGGTCGACGCCGGGCGAGTGCGCGTGGAGCGGACTGCGGGAGGCCAGCGTCTCATCGACGGCGCCGACCTGGCCCGCTTCCTGCGGGAGCAGCCCACCCCGCCCGAGCCCGAGGCCATCGTGGGCCAGTCGGCCCGCAACCGCTTCCCGGGCATCGTGACCCGCGTCGTCGCCGACAAGGTCATGGCCCAGGTGGAGATCCACGCCGGTCCCCACCGGGTGGTCTCGCTCATGACCCGGGAGGCGGCCGACGAGCTGGGGCTTGCTCCCGGCGTGCTGGCCGTCGCCGCCGTGAAGGCCACCAACGTCGTCATCGAGCTTCCGGCAGGTCGCTCTTGACCCTCAGGTTCCTCGCTCTCGTGATGGCGACGGCACTGTCGACGGCTTGTAGTGGTTCGGAGGCAGCATCGAATGCGAGGACGGTCAAGGTATCGGCCGCGGCCTCGCTCATCGAGGCCTTCACCGAGCTGGCCGAAGAGTACGAGGCGGCTCACCCTGGCTTGCGCATCGAGACCAGCTTCGGAGCTTCGTCCGCCCTTGCCCAGCAGGTGAACCTCGGTGCTCCGGTGGACGTGCTCGCCACTGCCGACGAGGTGAGCATGAAGAGGGTCACCGAGGCCGGCAACGCTTCGGGGCCCAGGATCTTCGCCCGGAACCGGCTGGCCCTTCTGGTGGGCAGGGGCAATCCCAAGGCCATCACCGGGCTGGCCGACCTGGCCAGGCCCGGAGTGGTCTTCCTGTCGTGCGCGCCCGAGGTGCCGTGCGGCCGGCTAGGGGCCGCCGCCTTGGAGAAGGCGGGCGTGAAGGCCAGGCCTGCCTCCTTGGAGGAGAACGTGAAGGGCGTGGTGTCCAAGGTCACTTTGGGCGAGGCCGACGCCGGCATCGTGTACGCCACCGACGTGAAGGCCGCCGGCGACAGGGTCGAGGACATGGAGATCGACTTCGCCGGGGACCCTGCGCTGGCGGCCGTGTACCAGATCGCCGTGACCAGCCAGGCCGGCGATGTGGAGGCGGCGAGGGACTGGGTCGAATTCGTGCTCTCGGAGAGGGGTCGACAGGCGCTGGCGAGGTTCGGGTTCCTCCCCTCGTGAGCCGGGTGCGCCCGCCCCTGGCCGCACTGGGCCTGGGCGCGGTGGCCATGTCCTTCCTCGCTCTGCCGCTCGTCGGCCTGGTGTGGCGCACCCCCTGGTCGTCGGTGCTCGGCGAGTTGGGCGACCCCGT
>JADDQT010000434.1 GCA_016781225.1 Actinomycetota bacterium | reverse complement strand
GACGGCACGCCCTACTGATCACACGCTTGATCCGTCCCTTCTGCACTTCCCCCGGGAGGAACGGATGGCCGATCGTGTCCGGGTGCGTGAGATCACCCCGGATGAGGGCAACCGGCTGCTGCGGATCCTGCGCCGCGGCAGCGGGAACGTGGTGACCTGGCGGCGAGCGCAGATGGTGCTGCTGTCCGCCCAGGGCATGCCGGTGCTGAAGATCGCCGAGGTGACGTTCGCCAGCCCAGACCGGGTCCGCGATGTGCTCCACAATTTCGACCGTGACGGGTTCGACTCGCTCTACCCGCGTTACCGGGGTGGGCGGCCGCCGACGTTCACCGCGGGGCAGCGCGCGCAGATCAAGAAGATCGCGCTGGGCCGCCCGACCGACCATGGGTTGCCGTTCTCGACCTGGAGCCTGCCGAAGCTGGCCGAGCACCTGGTCGCCGAGGGGGTGGTCGAGGACATCAGCCACGAGGGCCTACGCCAGCTGCTCCGCAAGGAGAACGTCAGCTTTCAACGGCTGAAGACCTGGAAGACCTCGACTGACCCGGACTACGAGGCGAAGAAGAACCGGGTGCTGGAGCTGTACGAGATCGCCGACGGCCAGCGGCAACCGGGCCGAGGTGACCCGACGGTGGTCTTCAGCTTGGACGAGTTCGGGCCGCTGAACCTGCAACCGCACCCCGGCCGTCAATGGGCCGTGCGCGGCGGCGGTGGTGACCAGCCGCGCCGGCGCCGGCGGGCCACCTACCGGCGAACCGCCGGAGTGCGGCACCTGATGGCCGGCTACGACCTGACCCGTGACCGGATGTACGGGCACGTCAAGCCGGTCAAGGACCGCACCGCGTTCCTGGCCTTCGCCCGCTACCTGCGCTCGCTGTACCCGACCGATGTCCGGATCGCCATCGTCTGCGACAACTTCAGCCCCCACCTGTCTACCAAGGTCGACACCCGGGTCGGGGACTGGGCCCGGGCGAACAACGTCGAGATCGCCTACACCCCCACCAACAGCAGCTGGCTCAACCGCATTGAGGCACAGTTCCAAGCGCTGCGCTACTTCACCCTCGACGGCACCGACCACGCCTCCCACGCCGAGCAGGCCAGCATGATTCGCCGCTACCTGGCCTGG